>JAHFMR010000013.1 GCA_023267755.1 bacterium | reverse complement strand
TTTTCCTCAAGTGCGGACTCGGTGGAGTGGTCTTCGAAGGCGGTGGCATCCAGCTCTTGCCGCTGCTCAAGCTCGTCGAAGAGGCGTGGGAGAGTCGTACAGAACTTTCGCCCAGGAATGCTCCAGATAAATTCGTGAATGCAGTCACGTGGACTCTCGGTATGCTCGATAGCGGAGATATCCGGGTTGCGGACAAGATCGGCGGCACGTGGTTCACGCATCAAGCGGTCAAGAAGGCTGTGCTGCTCTCGTTCCGGCTCAACGGGAATGAGGTCATGAATGCATCGGGGACGGAAACAAGAACGTCCACACTGCGCTTCTACGACAAGGTGCCGACCAAGTTCATGTACTACGGCGAGGACGAATTTCAGGCGGGTGGTTTCCGCGTTGTCCCGGGTGCCGTTGTCCGTCGCGGCAGCTTCATCGGCAAAAATGTCGTCTTGATGCCGAGCTTCGTGAATATCGGCGCCTCGGTGGGCGAGGGGACGATGGTGGACGCCTGGGCGACGGTCGGTTCTTGTGCGCAGATCGGCAAGAACTGTCACCTCTCGGGCGGCGTCGGCATTGGCGGCGTCCTCGAGCCGCTTCAGGCCAATCCGACGATTGTCGAAGACAACTGCTTCATCGGCGCGCGCTCCGAGATCGTCGAGGGCGTGATCGTCGAAGAAGGGTCGGTCATCGGTATGGGCTGCTATATCGGTCAGAGTACGCCGATATGCGATCGGGTGACAGGCAGAGTGACCTTCGGGCGCATCCCGGCCGGCTCGGTGGTAATCGCTGGGTCTATGCCAATGCTGAACTCGGATGGCCTGCAAACCGTCCTGCAGAAGTACTGCGTTGTCATCATCAAGCGGGTCGATGCGCAGACGCGCTCCAAGACCAGCCTCAATGATCTTTTGCGCGATTGAAAATATCGCGCCACAACAGTCCGGATTGCTCCGGGCTGTTTTTATTTATACACAGGCACCTATACATCTGGTGTAGACGGGTGTATTCTGTAAGAAGGTCGTTGATCCTTGGTAGTTGCTAAAAGCGAACAAGGAGCAAGCGAAAGCTTGTTTTTAAGTGGGGGCCACTGTTCTCAAGCAGTCCCGCATGTGTTCCCATTGCGCGAGTAATGAGGAAAAAAGGTGCCGATAGGGTAAAACCTAGGTACCGCTTTTAATTGATGACCTTGTTTCTGGGGCCGTACCAAGTGTACGGCTTTTCCTTTTATCTATATCCGACTTCAAGATACTCGCGAGGTCGACGAACGGGATGCGGAGCGTTTGTGTGGTGCTGTTTTGTGCCGTGCTACTATGCACGCATGAAAGAGAAGAAAAAGTCAGCGGACTATGAGCCAACGCTTTCTGATGTTCTTGAGGCTGTCCAAACCGGCTTTACTCGACAAGAAGAGATACTCACGCATCACGAAGGGATTCTTGCTGGGCATGAGAAGCTGCTCTCAAAACATGGCAAACTCCTAAAAGTTTTGGTCGAAGGCCAGGAAAATCTCACCGAGCGAGCGGGCGATATCGACCGTCGACTTATCAATACGCAAAACCGAATCGAAGATGTCGCCGAGATGTTTGAAGACATTACCGAAGTCGTTGATGATGGCCGCAACCAACTCTTCGACCACGAGCGTCGCATCATGCGCCTCGAAAAGACGCCCGTCTAGATTAACGATACTCCGGCTGCAGGATGCTCGTGAGACTCGCAATAGGGATGCGGAGCGTTTGCGGCCCGGCAGAGTAGGGGGCGACTTGGTACGGAGCGAAGAGGAAGACGAGATACGCATTGTCGAAGAAGAACGCCTGGAAGTTCTTAGTGTCTGGCGTCGTGCCGTCACTCACAAACGTCATATCGGTGCCTTGGCCGATGATGCTGGGGAGCTTTGCGCGCGCGATGCTCGAGAGCTCGTCGAGATAAGGAGCACCAGGAGTGAAGAGGTCAGCGAGCGCGAGTGGCGCGCCGGTAGTGGCGTCGAAGGTGAAGGTGTGGAAGAAGGTGTTACCGTGTGCGCCGAGCGTGTCCTCGTAGACAGTGAAGATGTAGGAGACCGTGCGGCCAGACGAGCCGATGAGATACGTAATCTGGAGTGACTCTTTGCGTCCTGTATCAAACCCCATCGTCTTTATATCTGTGGGAGTGAGATTGGCGAAGTTGCCGTCAGTCTTGAACTGCGCGATTGTATCGCTCACGAACTTCTGCATCAGCGTCACGGCCGCTGTGTTCGCGACACCTGTAAGCGGAGTGCTCGAGGCGTAGTTGGCCACAATGTCATAGTACGGAGCGTGCTCGGTGTAGCCGCCTGAAGGAAGGGTGGTCGCGCCAGGGGCGACCACCGACGCCGGTCGGAGGGCGGCGTAGCCGACAGCGCCGGCGATAATGACGAGCACCGTTACGATACCGAGGATATTTTTGTTTTCCATATAACAACAGTGTAGCAAAAGTGCCTAGCAGGCGGGCGATTGACGCATCTTCATTTCTCTATTACAGTGCGCGAGGATTACTTAGATGAGCGT
Organism: bacterium; assembly: GCA_023267755.1. GTDB lineage: Bacteria > Patescibacteriota > Minisyncoccia > Phycocordibacterales > Phycocordibacteraceae > C7867-001. The sequence goes on along the minus strand of JAHFMR010000013.1, from coordinate 11,326 downwards.
CTCGTCGAGACGCTTCTGTCCTTTACACAACCAAGAGGAGCCACACGTCATGGCACAAGAAAGTGTTAACTCACCGCGCATCGGGAATGCTGCCGGTACCTGTAAGACCCGCAGACACTTCAGTCTGCTCTTGCGCTCGGCGGCCGATGTCGTCACTATCGGGCCAATTACGCTCCATGAGCGTCCCTACAACCCTGGCAATAACGAATACGTAGACGCCTTCGGCCGGAGTATCAATTCTCATGGCCTACCGAGTGAAGGGCTTGATGTCTGGCGGGAACAGTTGCCACAGTGGCGCTACGAAGCGGAAAAAGCCGGCAAGATTCTTGCCGTGTCGGTTCCTCCGCTCGATAAGGATGCGGAAAGCGGCAAAGAAGACGTCGAAGTTGTCGTCGAGATGTGTGTCGCCGCCGGTATTCGAATCATCGAAGTGAATTGCGGCTGCAGTAATGTCTGGAAGGGGAGCGAGCAGAAACGAATCCTCTCCTTTCAGCCGAGAGCCATCGAGGATTTGGCGGACAAAGTTCTGTGGATCACTGAGGGGTCAGAAGTTGAGGAAGTGCGTTTCAAGCTCTCTCCCTATAGCGATCCTGGGCTGTTGGCTGAAGTCGCCAGTGTACTGGCACCTCGGAAGGCCGCCGTCGTTACGTCGAACACGTTCGCAAATGCGTACATGTTTCGCGAGGAAGACGGTCGTCCTGCTGTCGAGTTCGGCAAGCATCTTGGCGGGTATGGAGGCAGGGGAATGAAGCCGATTGCTCTCGGGCAAGTGGCTCAGTTCCACGAGTTGCTTCCGAACCACCGCATCATCGGCGTTGGCGGTATCGACAATGGCCGCGATCTGTATGAATTCTGGCAGGTCGGTGCCGTTGAAGGGCAGCTCGGTAGCAGTTGGTATTTCACCGAGAACCCACGCAGTTTCGGCGACGTTCTCAGTCAGTTTCTCGACATCGTTCTGGAGGAGTAAACATCATGGCAATGAAAGTTGTTAATAGCCTCACCATCAAACGTCCGGATGATTGGCATCTGCATCTGCGCGATGGAGCGGCAATAGCTTCAGTCGTGCGGCACAGCGCCGAGCGCTTCGGCGGAGCACTCATCATGCCGAACTTGAAGCCGCCGATCACGACGGTCGATCAGGCATTCGAATATCGGAGGCGCATCCTCATGGCACTGCCAGAAGGGTCGCAGTTTGTGCCCTATATGACGCTCTATCTCACCGACAACACTACGCCGGAGGAGATTAAGCTTGCGGCGCAAAATTCATTCGTCATTGCCGCGAAGCTCTATCCGGCCGGAGCGACCACCAATTCTGATGGCGGTGTCACTGACATCAAGAAGATGGGGCACGTGTTCGACGCGATGGTGCGCTGGGGGCTCCCGCTCTGCGTTCATGGCGAAGTTACCGATCCGTCAGTCGATATCTTCGACCGCGAGGCGGTATTCGTCGAGCGCGTCTTGTCGCCGATCGTGCGTGATCATTCAGACCTCAAGATTGTGCTCGAGCATGTCACTACCAAGGAGGGAGTGGACTTCGTCTGCAATTGCGATCCCAATGTTGCAGCGACGATTACCGCGCACCACCTGCTGATGAATCGTAACGCGCTGTTTGAGGGCGGTCTGCGTCCGCATAACTACTGCTTGCCGGTAGCCAAGCGCGAAGAGCACCGCCAGGCGCTTATCGAGGCGGCGATATCGGGTAATCCGAAGTTCTTCCTCGGGACCGATTCGGCGCCGCACGCCAAGGGTGCCAAGGAAGCGGCGTGCGGCTGTGCCGGGTGTTACACGGCACACGCGGGTATCGAGCTCTATGCCGAGGCGTTCGACAAAGCGAATGCGCTCGATATGCTTGAAGGATTCGCCAGTTTCTACGGCGCAGACTTCTACGGTCTTCCTCGCAACACGGACACCATCACGCTCGTCCGCCAGCCGCGCCAGATTACCGACCTGCATCCCTTTGGCGACAGTAGCCTTGTTCCTTATCGTGCGGGCGGCTCCGTCGCCTGGACACTCGAGGGCCTCGGGGACCACTAAGCGGTCCTCCTGGCAACCCTCTTCAAGCTCCGCTCCGGCGGGGCTTTTCCTTTATTTGACGATTCTCGGCCGTTCCTGTATCTTTTACCTATCCCGCTCGGCGGGACTTTCATTACTTTTATGTCACGCTCGATTAAGAAAGGACCCTTCGTGGATGCCAAACTCCTGAAGAAAGTGTCCAATGCGAAACCGGCTTCAGCCGGCGTGATAAATACCTGGGCGCGCCGGAGCCAAGTCAGCCCGGAAATGATCGGTTTTACCTTCGGCGTCCATAACGGCAAGTCGCACGTGGCAGTTCTCGTCTCGGAGGATATGGTCGGGCATCGCCTCGGAGAATTCTCTCCGACCAAGAAGTTCGTCCGTCACGGCGGCAAGATGCAGAAGGAGATGGAGGCCAAGAAGCAGCAGGCCGAGATTGATGCCGCCAAGGCAGCAAAGGCCTCTCCCGCACCGGCGAAGAAGAAATAATATATGGCAAACGCAACACTCAAGAGCCACAACCAGACCCCGCGCAAGGTGCGCCTCGTCACCAACCTCGTTAAGGGGAAGTCGGTGCCGGCCGCCCTCGCTGCGCTCGAATTCCTCCCGAAGCGCGCTTCAGGCACCATCGCGAAGCTTATCAAGAGCGCCGCGGCCAACGCGAAGAATCGCGGAGAGGAGGTCGACGGTCTCACGGTGCAGTCGATTATCGTCGAGAACGCTGGGATGTTGAAGAAGTATATGCCGCGCGCCTTCGGCCGCGCCTCGATGATCCGCCACCGTAAGAGCCGTGTCATCGTTAAGCTCGCTGCACCGGCTGCAAAGGCTCAATAACCGCTATGACTCACATCGTACATCCCTACGCACACCGCCTCGGCATCATCCGAGACTGGAAGAGTCGCTGGTTTGCTTCTGACAAGAAGGTTTTCCGCGACAATATCAAGGTCGACGAGACAATCCGCCTCTTCCTCAAGAAGCGTTTGCGCGGTACCTACACCAGCGGCGTCGAGATAGAGCGTTCGGCGGGCGAGCTCCGCATTATCCTCTCCACCGCACGCCCCGGTCTCGTTATCGGCCGTTCTGGCGAGAATGCGACCAAGCTGCGCACTGAATTGACCGCGGTCGTCCGCAAGGCGGCCCCCGACGCGCTCCCAGCAGGGAAGCAGGTAAAGTTTGATATCAATGAAGTCCGCCAACCGGAGACTGACGCCGCAGTCGTCGCCTATATGATCGCAGAAGGGCTCGAGAAGCGTATGCCGTTCCGCCGTGTGCTTAAGCAGACGGTCGAGAAGGTAATCGCAGTTCGCGAGGTCGAGGGCGTGCGCGTCGCACTCTCGGGACGTCTCGGCGGAGCAGAGATGGGCCGCAAGGAGGAGATTAAGAAGGGTCGTATCCCGCTCCAGACCTTCCGTGCTGATATCGACTTCGCGCATGAGGAGGCGCACCTGCCTTACGGTGTCATCGGCATCAAGGTCTGGATCTTCCGCGGTAACGTGTACCAGGACAAGAAGGCACCGGTACGTATGCCCGATGCTACGCCGCGCGGCTAATATCTGAATATGTTGTTCCCTAAAAAAGTTAAACACCGCAAGTGGCAGACGCAGCGTAAGAGCGAGAAGCGTTTGAATCGTCCGGAGACACGCGGGATTACTGTGGCCTTTGGTGCTTTCGGACTCAAGGCCCTCTCGAATGCGCGCGTCACGAGCAATCAGATTGAGGCAGCACGTAAGGTGCTCACTCGTGCGACCGCTAAGACCGGCAAGCTCTGGATTCGTATTTTCCCCGATCGACCAGTTACCGCGAAGCCGGCAGAAGTGGGTATGGGAAGCGGTAAGGGCGACCCGAAGAAGTATGTCTTCGAGGTGCGTCCGGGACGCATCCTCTTCGAGATGGACGGAGTGCCCGAGGCTATCGCTCGTGCACATATGCGCCAGGCGGGGATGAAGCTCCCGGTAAAGACCTCAATCGTCACGCGCGACTAACAGATTGCTTTTCCCCCATTTGTATGACAAAAAAAGAAACAATGACCACCAAGACGGACACCGAGCTTACAAAGCTCCTCGTTGATACGCGTGCAACGCTTCGCACCGAGCGTTTTGCTGCTGCCGGCGCCCGCGCCAAGGAGAGCAATGTCCCGCGTAAGCTGCGTAAGGTGATTGCCCGGGTCCTTACTGAGCAGCATTCCCGTTCGACAAGCTCACGGCAAGCCGCCCTGAAGACCGCATAAATCCTATGGAAAACAAAACTATTCGTCCCCAAACATTTGTCGGTACCGTCGTGAAGACGGCGATGACAGATACGGCCACCGTGAAGGTCGACCGCTACGTGAAGAATGCTAAGTACAAGAAGTATTTCGTCCGTTCTAAGAAGTATCTCGCTCACGATCCGGGTAACACCGTGAAGGTCGGTGACACCGTGACGATCGTCGCGACGCGCCCACTTTCCAAACTGAAGCGCTTTGCTATCGACGCGACCAAGACGGTCTCCGCAGAGAGCGCCGAATAATCATATGTTGCAGCCTCAATCCATCGTGACAGTAGCAGACAACTCCGGCGGCCAGGTCGCCCGCATCTTCAAGGTGCTCGGCGGCAGCAAGCGCCGCTACGCTGGCATCGGCGATACGGTGGTTGTCTCTATTCAGACCGCACAGCCGCGCAAGGCGGTGAAGAAGAAGGATATCTTCCGCGCGGTCGTCGTGCGCACGGTCAATCCGTTTGCTCGCAAGGACGGCTCGTATATCCGCTTCGATGAGAACGCTATCGTGCTAATAGAGAAGCAGGGCAAGGAGATGGGTCCGAAAGGGAACCGTATCTTCGGTCCAGTACCACGCGAGCTCTCCGAGCGCGGCTGGCACAATATCGTATCGCTCGCTCCCGAGGTCGTATAACTATTATGAAAATCAAAAAAGGAGACAAGGTGAAGGTGATTGCGGGTAAGGACAAGGGCAAGTCCGGAGTGGTGCTGCGCGCCCTTCCGAAGGAGAATGCGGTCGTTGTCGAGGGTGTTGCGCTCACAAAGCGCCACGTGAAGGGGCGCACTGGGCAGGTCGGTCACATCGCCGAGCGTCCGCGTGCTATCAATGCATCGAACGTCGCACTCGTCTCTTCAGGTACCAAGATTAAGTCCGCGCTCGACGCAAAATAATTATGTCTATCACTAAACAACGTCAGCAGACTGCCTATGCCGCTCTCGCGGAGCAATTTGGCTACACCAGCACGATGCAGGGACCGCGCGTCCTCAAGGCGATCGTGTCGACCGGTGTGGGGAAGAAGCGCGACAAGAAGCAGCTAGAGCTCATAGAGAATCGGCTCGCGAAGATTACCGGCCAGAAGGCAGCCCCGCGCGTCGCGAAGCAGTCGGTGGCTTCCTTCAAAGTGCGCGAGGGCGACACCGTGGGTCTCCAAGTGACGCTTCGCGGAGCTCGGATGTACGACTTCCTCGACAAGCTCATCCATATCGCTCTCCCGCGTACCCGCGACTTCCGCGGTCTCTCGGCGGGCGCCATTGATGATATGGGGAACATCACCATTGGCATCAAAGAGAACACCATCTTCCCGGAGACTTCAGACGAGGATCTTAAGGATGTGTTCGGACTCGCGATTACAATAGTGACCACAGCCAAGTCGAAGGCTGAGGCCGAGGCGTTTTTCCGTCACCTGGGTCTCCCGCTCATCGTTGACTCGAGCGTAAAACGCTGATATTCTGAGCATACGCTCTTCAGAGCTATTTTTTTATCATGGCAAAGAAATCCCAGCTGGCACGAATCGTTAAGAAGACGAAGCTCGTCGCCAAATATGCAGTCAAGCGCGCAGCTCTTAAGGCTGCCGGCGACTCTGCTGGTCTCCAGGCGCTCCCACGCAACTCCTCTCCGGTGCGTCTCAAGAATCGTTGTGCGATTACCGGCCGCTCTCGTGGCTATATGCGCACCTTCGGGCTCTCGCGCATCAAGTTCCGCGAGCTCGCGCGTGAGGGGAAGATTCCTGGCGTAAAGAAAGCATCATGGTAACTGACCGCGTCGGGGATTTCATCATTCGCTTGCAGAACGCAGCCGCTATCGGCAAGGCGAACGTGGCAGTGCCGTATTCGGCTCATATCGCGTCTATCGCTAAGAAGCTCAAGGAGCTCGGTTTCATCAAGAGCGTCGAGGTGAAGGCCAAGGGGGAGAGCGAGGTGAAGAAAGATATCGTCGCGATGCTCTCCTACGACGAGCGCGGTGTCGCGAAGCTTCGCGGCGTGAAGCGCATCAGCAAGCCGGGCCGCCGTCTCTATGTCTCGTCAGGCGAGGCACACACAGTGAAGGGCGGTACGGGCGCACGCATCCTCTCCTCCTCGGCAGGTATCATTTCTGATCGTGAGGCACGTAAGACCAACGTTGGCGGTGAGAATCTTTTTGAAATCTGGTAGTTCGACTACGCTCACTATAAATAATCACTTATGTCCCGCCTCGCAAAGAAACCCATAGTCGTAGGAAAGACCACTGTCTCGGTCGCGAGCGGCGTGCTCACTGTGAAGGGAGCCAAGGGCACGCTCACTAAGCGTGTGCACCCCACCATCGACATCACGATTGCTCCAGAGGGTGTTGTTGTTACGCCAAAGGATCATTCCCGCTTGGCCAAGGCCCTGACCGGCACCTACGCCTCGCACGTGAAGAATATGGTCGCAGGTGTGGAGACGCCGTATGTGAAGAAGCTTATCCTCGACGGCGTTGGCTATAAGATGGAGGTGAAAGGGAAGGATGTGGTGCTCACGGTCGGATTCTCGCACACCGTGCCGCTCACAATTCCGGAGGACATCGCGGTCAAGGTCGAGAAGAACGTGATGACGCTCGAGAGCATCAACAAGGAGTCGGTGGGCCAGTTCGCAGCGAATATTCGCCGTGTGAAGCCGCCGGAGCCGTATCTCGGAAAGGGTATCCACTACGAGGGTGAGGTCATTCGCCGCAAGCAGGGCAAGAAGGCCGTATAAACGATATGCAACACAAACCAACAACCAAGAAGGAACTTCGCGAACGCCGTCACGCGCGCGTGCGCGCTCTCGTGAAGGGGACTGCAGAGCGCCCGCGTCTCGCGGTGTATCGCAGCAATCGCTTTGTCTCTGCACAGCTTATCGACGACACGGTAGGGAAGACTATTGCCGCTTCACACGGACGCGACTTCAAGGGAGCGCAGTCGGTGCAAGCCAAGGCGGTCGGTGAGACAATAGCCAAGGCGGCCAAAGCGCTCGGTGTTACCACGATCGTCTTCGATCGCGGCGGATACCAGTACATCGGCCAGGTGAAGGCGCTTGCTGACGCGGCGCGTGAAGGCGGTCTCGCTTTTTAATACTATGGCACCTATGGAAACAGACATCATACAAGAGGGAGTGATCGCACCGGAGGTAGTGGTTGAGACTGTGCCGGTTGAAGAGGCTGCTCCGGCAGCGGCTGCAGCAGCACCGCGTGCTGGTGGCCGCTCCGCGATGCGCGGCCGCGCACCGCGCGCCGGCGGGCGTCCGCGCCCGCCGCGTGAGCGTGGCGAGTTCGAGCAGGTCACTATCGACGTGCGTCGCGTGGCGCGCGTGATGGCCGGCGGCCGTCGCTTCAGCTTCAGCCTCGTTATCGTGATTGGCGACAAGAAGGGGCGTGTCGGTGTTGGGCTCGGTAAGGCCACTGACACCGCGCTCGCTATCGACAAGGCGACTCGCGATGCTAAGAAGCACCTTTTCACGGTCTCACGCACCACCTCGGGCTCTATTCCGCACCAAGTAGAGGCGAAGTATGCGTCTTCGACTATAGAGATTATTCCCTCGAAGGGCCGTGGTCTCGTCGCCGGCTCGGCGGTACGCACCGTGCTCGATCTCGCCGGTGTGACCGACGTCGTCACCAAGATCCACACCCGTTCTAAAAACAAGCTCACGATGGCGCGCGCCACGGTCGCCGCACTTAAGAAGCTTCGCGCCAAGTAGTCCGTAATTTTTTCCGTATGCAACTCAACACGATTACTCCTCGCACTAAGAACAAGAAGAACGCCGCAGTGGGGCGCGGCGGCAAGCGCGGCAAGACCTCGGGCCGTGGCGGCAAGGGACAGACCGCGCGTGCGGGACACCATATCCGCCCAGAAGTCCGCGACCTGATCAAGAAGCTTCCGAAGCGTCGCGGCCACGGTAAGAACCGTGCACGCACCGTGAGAACGAACCGTATCCCCGTCTCGGCGGTCAATCTCGACGCGCTCGAGCTGAACTACAAGGCAGGCGAAACGGTCTCGCCGGCAACACTCCTCGCGAAGGGGCTCGTCCGCCGCGCCAAGGGTCGCGCTCCGGCAGTAAAGATTCTCGCTACCGGTACGATCACCAAAGCACTCGTCATAAAAGGTTGTACACTATCAGCAGCTGCTCTCGCCTCGCTCACGAAGGCCGGCGGCACCACGCATGCTTAACTCTTTCATCCACAAAATCAAACTCGCCCTCGGCGATGCTGAAATCCGTTCTCGACTCCTCTTCCTCATCGGGGCGCTTGCTCTCTTTCGTCTTCTCGCCTCTATACCGATCCCGGGCGTCGACAAGAACGCACTCGCAGCCTTCTTTGCAAACAACCAGTTCTTCGGCCTCTTGAACATTTTCTCAGGAGGCGGTCTCTCGAGTCTCTCTATCGCGATGCTCGGCGTCGGTCCGTACATCACCGCCTCGATTATTATGCAGCTGGGCACCATCATCTTCCCGCAGGTGAAGCAGGCCTACTTTGAAGAAGGAGAGAGTGGTCGCGCCAAGTTTATCGGCTGGAGCCGTCTGCTCACTATCCCTATCGCTATTCTCCAAGGTATCGGCTTCCTCTTCCTGCTCCAAAGTCAGGGGGTGGTCGCTCCTTTGGGCACCATCGCACTTGTCGCGAATATCGCACTTGTCGCGGCAGGATCACTTCTTCTTATGTGGCTCGGCGAGCTCGTGACCGAGTTTGGTATCGGTAACGGTGTCTCGCTCATCATCCTCGCGGGCATCCTCGCACGCGCCCCCTCGAGCATCTCACAAACACTCTTTGCTTCTACTGCGGCAGATATCCCGAGCTACCTCGCCTTCATCGCCCTCGCCCTCGCGCTTATCTACGCGGTCGTGGTTGTCTCTGACGCCGAGCGTTCAATCCCAATCGCCTATGCACGCGCGGTGCGCAGTACGGCCCTCTCACAGGGTGCCGCCACCTATCTCCCTATTCGTCTCCTTCAGGCGGGCGTGATCCCAATCATCTTCGCGCTCTCACTCCTTCTCTTGCCACAGATGGCACTCTCAGTTCTTAGCGCGATGCACCTTTCCTTTGCTGCCGGAGCGTCGCTCTGGTATACCGCCTTCCTATCGAATACGTGGCAGTATGGCTCCGTCTACTTCCTCCTCGTGGTGCTCTTTACCTACTTCTACACCGCAGTCACCTTCGAGCCGCACCGTGTCGCAGAAAATCTCCAGAAGACCGGCGCCTTCGTCCCTGGCGTGCGCCCTGGTCGCGAGACAGAAGAGTATATCGGCAAGGTGGTCAATCGCATCACCCTCCCGGGTGCCTGCTTCCTCGGCCTCCTCGCGGTCGCTCCGAGCATTATTCAGGGGCTCACCGGCGTCACCACACTCGTGCTCGGCGGTACCGCACTCCTTATCGCTGTCCAAGTCACGCTCGACCTCGCGCAGAAGCTCGACGCGCAAATTTCCCTCCGCGAATACTAAAACCCGCGAGCAGACGCGTGGTGATATACTCCCGATATGAGTTCTGAATCCAGCCCAGCAAGGAAGCAGGAGCAGTCCCCACAGTTACTCGCGAGAATCACCTTTTCTCGCCACGAGGAGACGGAGTATACTGGCGTCGGTCGAGACATTACCGATCGAGGAATCGTTCGTGCTCAAGAAAAAGGAAAGACAGTAACCGAGGAGAAAGGTGCTCCGGTTATTTTCGGTCACTCGCCCAAGGAACGTGCAAAAGGGACTGCTGAATCAATAGAAGAGGGGAGTCAGGAAGTAGCGGGAGATTCAGAAGGAGCTCGGTGGATGCGGATACCTGGTCTCCGAAGTACGGAATTTCGCGATGAAGAATTTTACAAGCAGTTAACCGAGAAATATGGTTCTGGGTCGTCTTCCGCGCAAGAAAAATGGGCGGATGCGCACTATAACGATCCGTTGTTTTATGACAATCCAGAAAAGTTGGAGACCAATGAAGAGAAGCGCGCCCGACTGTATAGAGAAATAGGTCGTCTCGTCTCCTTCCTCGAGAAGAAAGACCCGCAGGGCGAGGTGCCTCACCTAGTCTTTGTGTCGCACTTTGAATTATTGTCGCTTCTTCTCGACGACGTATTTGGCATCAAGACGTTTGGCACCACCAACACACCGACATTTGGGGAACATATTGATATAGATTTATATAAACCGCTTACGAACGGCGACGTGCCAATTCGGATACACTACGCCGGCCATGAAAAACATGTTCTCTTTGATAGAAAGTTACGACGTTTAGTGGCGTCTCCGGCATAATGTATTCACAAGCGCCGCTTCTCAAGCTCCTCTCTTCCGGTAAAATTCCTGGTGAGTCGGGAGTTCCCGAACATATTGAGACTGTTATATCGAATGTTTTCCTTTTTAAAGACCGAGCATATAAGGTGTACAAGAATGATAATGATTTCTTCAACAAAAGTTTCCATGATCTTTCAACAAAGGAAGAGAGACTTTCTTTTTCGGCAGCTGATTTCGATTGGAATAAACAATTGGCAAGAGAAATATATTTGCACCTTCAGGGCGTAAAAGTTGTTTCAGACGAAATTGCGTTTACGGATGCGGATGAGGCAGAAGAACTTATACAAATAAATACTCGTATGCCGTCGGGAGCCGTCCTCTTTGATCATTTACAAAAGAATGATTTGGAGGAAGTCGATTTCTATGAAATAGGAAAACAATTTGCGATGCGTGAGAAAGCATTTGTGTGGCACGGAGAGTTTTCTAGCGAATCAACTCTTCAGAATATAATCAAACGACATACCGATATTATCGAGTGGGTAAAGGATGCTGAAGAATATCTCCCAGCACAAGAGCGAAATGCGTATAGCGAGCAGTTACTTTCTCTCATTAAAGAAATATATACAAGCGATACAACACCCCTCTCGATAGGCTTTGATTTCCACAGCTTCAACGCTTTTTATGTAGAAGGTGTTTTGTATCCATTTGATACGCATCCACCGAAAGACGCTTGGCGATTTTGTCCGACTGGGTTGAACGTATATCGCCTTGCTACAGATGTGTTCGCGCTTGTGGGCGAGAAAGAATTCAGAGCTGTCATACAGGGGTATTTTGGCTACTTGAATATCTCTATACC
>JAHFMR010000012.1 GCA_023267755.1 bacterium | reverse complement strand
ATCATAAGCGTTTTTCTAATTCATCTTGAGTATACCCTATTGAGACCTTACCCTCAATACTCGGGACATCAGGGTCTAGCTCATAACTATTAGTCTGTATGTTACGCCGCACGATGTCCACACTGACACGTTCACCGAATTCCCGTTTGACAATGGCAACGTTTCTATATGCGACGAAAAGCTGTTCGATGAATTTCTCTTTTGGTATATTGCGCCCTTCGACCCTCTCGCGCTTCACGGTAAAGTCCCAGGCTACGAACGGGTCCTGAAAAACATACTCGATAAGAATATTTCTATCTTCCACAATGGAGCGATGAATGTTATCCCTTGCCTTCTCGAGATTAGAGAATGTGCCATCGAGGAGAAAGTCCTTGTGCTTATGTAGCGAGTAGTCGTGCAGTTTTTCGACCGCGACGGACACGGCCGCTTGGAACAAATGTGCATTGCCAGGCACATATTGCGGAAGCATCGCTCTAATTTCGTCTGGATCAATACGAACGATAGTCGGACGAAGAATCTGGAGAAGCGCTTTTGAGAATTCTGTTTTTCCTGCACCCGGCGAACCCGCCATGAACACGGAAAGAGGTTTGTCTGTCGCTGGTGGGTAGGCACCAGCAAATTTTGTAATAATTTGTTTCTGATTTTCTTTCACCCATACGATGGCCTCGTCTGAAAGAGTGATCATGTCATCAGAATATCATCCTGACGGCCTCCTCATTGAAGGCTTCTCAATAAGAACAGATATCAACTCCCCGACAACGGCTTGCGCTTGCGGGGTTTCTTGACAGAAGGACCCGTGCCCTCGAGCGTATAGATCTCATCGCGGATGAGCGCGGCCGTCTCGAAGTCGAGCTTCTCCACTGCCTCGGCCATCTCTTCCCTCTTCTGCTTAATAAACGCTACGGGATCATCTTTATACGCAAGAGTATCGAGCGCGAGCAACTCGTGAATCGTCTTGTCGTGTTCACTCCGCATACTCTCGGCGATATCACGAATCTCTTTAATAATCGTTTGTGGCGTGATGCCATGCTCGGTGTTATACGCCATCTGTATCTGCCGTCGGCGATTTGTCTCTCCTATCGCCTTCTCCAGCGAGCCGGTCATCACGTCGGCATAGAGGATCACGCGGCCGAGCACGTTGCGCGCTGCGCGCCCGATGGTCTGGATGAGTGACGTCTCGCTGCGCAAGAATCCTTCTTTGTCGGCATCGAGAATACCCACTAGCTCCACCTCGGGTAAGTCGAGTCCCTCGCGGAGTAGGTTTACCCCGACGAGAATATCGAAGCCGCCCCTGCGAAACTTGGTGAGGATATCGATGCGGTCAATCGTCTTCACATCCGAATGCAAGTATTCGGCCTTGATTCCCTTTTTCTTTAAGAAGTCGGCGAGATCTTCGGCCATCTGCTTGGTAAGTGTGGTCGCGAGTGCACGGCCGCCGCCTTTAATCACCTTTTCTGACTCAGCGATAAAGTCTGCAACTTGTCCCTTGTACTCACCCTCCTCGACTACGCCGCGCACGATGAGCTCTGGATCGATGAGTCCGGTCGGGCGGATAATCTGCTCGACCACCTGCTCGCTGTGCTCGCGCTCGTAGGTACCTGGCGTCGCGCTGGTATAGATAGTCTGTCCCACGCGCTTTTCGAACTCCTCGAACATCAGTGGGCGATTGTCGCGCGCCGAGGGCAGCCGGAAGCCGTACTCGACCAGGGTATCCTTACGTGACTTGTCGCCTGCATACATACCGCCTATCTGTGAGACAGTCACATGCGACTCGTCGATAATGGTGAGGAAGTCGGGCGAACCATCCTTCTTGTGCGGGAAATAGGAGAGGAGCGTGAAGGGCGGCTCGCCCGGCGCGCGACCGTCGAAGTGACGCGAATAATTCTCGATGCCGCTTGTGTACCCGAGCTCGCGGATGAGCGCGAGGTCGTGGAGCGTGCGCCGCTTCAGGCGTTCGGCCTCGAGCGGCTTCTCCTCCCGCTTGAACTTGGCGAGCTGTTCTTCAAGCTCAAGCTTAATATCTTCTGCCGCTCGTGCACGGTCCTCTTCGTTTGAAACGAAGTGCTTGGCCGGGAAGACAAAAACTGATTCTGGCTCCGCGAGCTTGGCGCGCGAGACGGCATCGAGCTTGTGAATGTATTCAATTTTATCTCCAGAAAAAGCGACTCGATAGATCGCACGCTCGTTCACCGGCATAAACTCAAGCGAGTTACCGATAGCGCGCATCTGCCCCGGGTTCAAGTCGGCGGTTGTCCGCTCGAAGTAGATGCCCACCAATTTGCGGATAAGCGCGGCGCGATCTTCTATAGCACCCTTCACCACCTTCACGTGCACCTTCTCGTACTGCTCGGGCGACCCGAGACCGTAAATGGCTGAGACCGAGGCCACGATGATGACATCCTTACGCGTCAGAAGCGCCTGGGTAGCAGCGTGGCGGAGCCGGTCTATCTCGGCATTAATCATTGCCTCCTTCTCTATGTAAGTATCCGAATGCGCGATGTACGCCTCCGGCTGATAGTAGTCGTAGTAGGAGACGAAATAGTGCACCGCGTTCTCGGGGAAGAATTCGCGATACTCTTGCGCGAGCTGGGCAGCGAGTGTCTTGTTGTGAGCGAGGACGAGGGTCGGCTTATCGAGGTGCGCGATAACGTTGGCGGCAGTGAAGGTCTTACCGCTCCCGGTGACGCCAAGTAATGTCTGGTGACGCATTCCCTTATCGAGCCCTTGGTCGAGCGCCTTAATCGCCGCAGGCTGGTCGCCTGCGGGCTGAAATGGGAGATGGAGTTTGAAATTAGCCATGATAATAATCGCGAATGAAGTCAGCACGGTAGGTGTCGAAGCGACCATCAAGAATCGCTTGTCGCGCACCGTCGACCAGATTGAGGATGAAGCCCATATTGTGCATCGAGCAGATGATCGAGCCGAGCATCTCGCCCGAGCGGATAAGGTGTGCGACATACGCTTTCGTAAAACCCGATGTGTGGGACATCGTAAGTCCCACATCGAGTTCGGAGTCGAGCGGAGAGAAGTCGCTGCGATACTGCTCGCCCTTGAGGTGGATGACACCCCGCTTGGTGTAGATGGAGCCGTGGCGACCGATGCGTGTGGGCGCGACACAGTCGAAGAGATCCATACCGTTCGCGACACCCTCCAGGATATCGCCGGGCTCACCGATACCGAGGAAGTGCTTAGGCAGCTCCTCGGGGAGCTCGCTCACCGCCGCCTGGAGCGCACCGCGCATATCCTCCTTGCTAAAAGATCCGCCGATGCCGATGCCGTCAAAACCAAGTGACGCGATCTCGCGCGCAGATTCTCTGCGCAAGTCTTCGAAGCGTCCGCCCTGCACGATGCCAAAGAGTGCTTGCTGCTTCCCTGCTTCCAAGTTCTGCCGATGAGCCTTGAGGCTTCGCGTGGCCCAGCGGTGTGTACGCTTCATCGCCTCTCTCTGGTACTCGTAGGGCGCGGTCGGCGATGTACACTCGTCGAAGGCGAAGAACATATCCGCGCCAAGCGCGTGCTGAATCTCGACCGATCGTTCGGGAGTGAAGCGATGGAGCGAGCCGTCGAGGTGTGAAGTGAAGCTCACCCCTTCGTCGTCGATGATAGCGAGCTGGCCGTGTTGACTCGCGACACTCTCGTCGAAGGTGACGAGCGCTTCTTCCTGTGGCGCATCCGCTTTAATAAATTTGGAAATAGTCTTACCAAAGGCCGCCCCAAGCGAGAAAACCTGAAAGCCGCCTGAGTCGGTCATTGTGGGACCAGTCCAATTCATAAACTTGGCGAGACCGCCGGCGTCTTTAACAATCTGTTCACCCGGCTGTAAGTAGAGGTGATAGGTGTTGGCGAGGACGACCTGTGCGCCAAGCGCGGGGAGCGCGGTAGGTAGGATTCCCTTCACATTGGCCTTGGTGCCCACTGGGACAAAGGCGGGCGTCTGGATAGCACCGTGCGGAGTGGTGAGCACGCCAGCGCGCGCCCCGCCCTGCGAGACGCGCTGCTCTATTCTGAAGGAAATAGCGCTCATATCGTTCCAGAGTACTCTATTAGCGGGGGCTTGACAAATAGTTATAATGGATTATCATCAATGCTAGGAGTTCCCCTCAACTTAAGAAGGAGAAATGTCATGAAAGCGTTACATGTCTTTGTTGCCACTTTGGCGGCAATGCTGCTCGGGGCCTGTGCAGGGCCGGGTGCAAGAACTGAAATTCCGTTGGAAATGCCTAACGGCGAAAAAGCGACGATAGTCGCCCACAACCAGCAGGTTCCTGACTACATGCTTGATCGCAGCCGGCTTGCCCTGAACTACATCGTCAAGGGCGCGGAAGTGCAACCGGAAGAACTCGCTGCGGTGATGAAGACGACAGAAGCCTGTCGCCTCTACACCAAGGAGGTCCGGCCGAATAACCTGGTAGCGGTCATCTCGCAGGGGGTGGTCTATGCGGTGGCCGGCGGCGTCGGTGTCGGCATCGGCGCCAAGGCATTCGCCGGGGCGAAGTCCAGCGAGTACGCACAGTACGGAGCATGGGCCGGCGGGATGAGCGGCGCCGCAAACGGCCTCGTAACTCTCGGGGGCCAAACCTACACCTTCGAGAACTGCGCGAAGGAGGCACTTGCCCTCTTCCCGCAGTACAAGGTACGCATCTTGCAGAAGAGTCCCTACTGATCTTCCGCCAGGCGACACAACGGGCGACGAACTTCACAGTTCGCCGCCCGTCTTTTTTATATTCGCGATTATCGCGTTCCCTTCTGTACCTTTACGAGCTCTACTTGGAAGATAAGTGCGGAGTTGGCCGGAATAGCGTCCCCCACAGCCTGACTGCCGTAGGCGAGCGAAGCAGGAATAAGGAGTGTGCGCTTGCCTCCCTCCTTCATCCCCGCGACACCCTGATCCCATCCCTTAATAACCTGTCCTGCACCGAGGGTGAAGGTGAATCCCGCAGAGCCGTGATTGGCCGAGGCATCAAAGACGGTACCGTTGGTGAGTGCGCCGACATAGTTAACCGTGACACTGTCACCCGCTGTCGCTACCGCGCCAGTGCCGACGACGTCATCCTTCATCATAAGCTGGGTAATCTCAGTGGGCATAGTGGTGGTGGTTGTGCTGGCTGCTCCGGGCTGCTCAGCTGCTTGTAATGCTTGTGCTGACTGATCTGCAGCTGCTGCCTGCTGCTGTGACTGACCGAAGGGCGAGAGGCCAGGAAGAATGAAGAACATAATAACGACGACGAGTGCGAGTGCAGTGGCAATACCTGTTTGGGTTGGGTTCATAGGCAAATGGTTAGTATGGCAACAGTATACTACGGCTTCTGGAACTCTTTAAATCGCTTCACCTCCTCTGCAACCGCGGCCTTGGCGACGTCCTCGTGGCCAGGAACTTCACGATTGAGGAACTCTGAGAGCGCTGCGGGGTCGCCCGCCTGGACGAGTGTGGCGAACTCTTCACGCTTCCCTTCCGGAAGATTCTCGACGACCGCTACTGTCGCCGCTTTAAGCGCCACCTCGCCAAACTGGGAGATGAGCGATTGCTGTTCGGCGAACGAGAGATCCTTGATGCCGAGATCAGCAGCGATGAGTGCGGTGAGTTCGTCTTGCATAGGGTTCATCATATCATGAGTAAAAGATACTACGGGAATAAATATTTAACGCTTCAACGCGATAATCTTAGATGCGCGCTCTACATATTGCGCTACTGTTTCTTTTGGTAAGAAGGGTATCTTCCCTCGTCCTGTGGCGAGGTCCCTGAAATAACTTTGAAGAGCGTTAAACCGGCTGCTAATACCAACCTGACTAGCGTCCCTCTCTATACCAAGGACGTCTCGCAGGAAGGCGGTTGGATTATTCAGATACTTCGCGTCTACCTGACCAGAATCGATAAGACCTTTCATCACTGCCCCATTGTTAGGAGCGAGAAGGAACTCTGCCGGCTTATCAGAGACCGCTTTCCAGACTGAAGAATCGACTCCTTTGCCGCCGAAGAAACCCTGATCTCGAAAGAGCGCGAGCATTTCTGACTTACGAGCGTCAATCATCTTTGCCACCTCTTGTGTGACTTCTGCAGAACTTTCTATCGCTTGATTTGCAGTTTGCACTGGGTGTTCTATCTCGAGACTTGATGGAATCGGAGTCTGTATCACCTCAGGAGCGGGAGGAACGGGGGCAACGGGCTGAGTTAAGGCAGCCGCGTCGAGCGCCTCCTGCTGTATGTCTTGTTCGGCAGTCAAATCGATCTTTTCTATTTCCCCGACTGGCTGCACCGTCACGGGAGCCTCTGCTACCGGCGGTGGCGGCACCTCAACATTCACCGTCTTAGCGGTTTCTATGACAACTTCAGGAACAGAAGGAGAGACCGGGATAGTGTCTGCTGGAGTAGCAAGAGGAACGGGAGCAACAGGCTGAGGAACAACGTCGAGACGTTGTGCGAATTCATCTGGCTTTGGGGCTTCCATCCAAGATGAGGAAAATCCAAGGAAGCCTCCCGTGCGCATCGGCATCTCCGGGGCCACCTCCCCCTCGACGAGATGCCACGGGATCCGATATGTACCAGAATCATCGGCACTAAAGATAACTTTATCTGGGTTCTGAGTGAGATATTCCAATATCACTTTTGCGCGTTCTGAAGAAGACCCCCCATAGACAAACGTATCTACCCCTCCCAAACCGCTATAAACATGTGGCACATCGATGGAGACACGAAGCCCCGCTTGATTGACTACTTCATTTACCACTGCCGTCGGAGCCTGTGAGATTAATTCTGGATTCGAAGTTATATCAACAAGTGGGATCTTCTCGGGGAGGGGAACTTCCGTTGGAGGAGGCGGGGCTTCATCTGGCATCGGAACACTTTCTGCTTGAACAGCAGTTCCATCTGCTGTTGTCACACTCTCCGCCGTATCATGCACAACTGGCGTCGGAACGTGCGTCTCTACGGGTGCAGGCGTTTGCTCGTTTACGAGTCCTGTCAGAGGGTTTATTTCTTGGCTGGCATCATGATACAGGCCAAATGCTTCATCAGTGATTGGTGTGGCGCCATCAGGAGAAATTTGCCCACTGGCACCGATCGTCATATGTGCGGTCGGCGCGCTCACTGTAGGCATCTCGACAGGCGGAGTAACGGAAGCACTGGCTGCAACCGCGTGTTCCGGCGCGACAGAAGCTTCTGCCACAGGCGACACTTCCGGCGTGTGTGTAGTTCCAATCTCGTCAGGACTGGGTGCCGCATCGACTGCCGCTGTACCGGTTACTGCAGCACCTGTCGTGCCAAATGGGTAATGACTTTTCAGCCATTCGTGGACCGCTTCTCCCGCTGCAGATTCACTTCCGAGCTTCACCGCCTCGCCAATCGCAACGCTCATACCAGCAGAGTAGCCGAGCGCCATAACTGCCGCAGTTACCTTGCGCTGTTTTTCTGACGAACCTCTAAATATGTTTTGATACCACTCCTGTCTGCCGAGGAGCCCTTTCGACACTCCTTCTACCGTATCTTGAAGATGCTTCTCGAATTTCATAAACATACTCGCCATACCAGCAGCGCGTTGCAGACCGAGATTTACCGCAAATGCCGCGGCGAGAGGTGCCGAGACGCCAGAGGACACAGCAGCACCAACACCTAACAGAGCGCCTAGTGCAACTTTCTTTTTAAAACTTAATTTGTTGTAATCCTCCCCAATGGAACGGATGAATCCCTCCACTTTTGGCCCAAGACCCTTTGCTTCTGCATCAAGCGCCTTAGAACGTGCTTCAAGGGCGGCTTCCAGACTATCTCCACGCTCGCTTCTACCAAATCTCCCTTTCGCACCCTCAATAAGCCCGCGCAATTTATCGCGCCATTCTTTTGGCGTCCCCTCTTGTTTTGTTTCCGCCATTTCTCGAGCGTGTCCCAAATCAATCGCCTCTTCCGGATTCGGGGTAATCAACGCTGCTGCCTCCACTGGAGTGACGATTTCTTCTGCAAGTACTGCTGGTTCCGAAGGTTCTGTAAGATCAATATCGAGCCCACCAGAAAACGCTGCCTCTGCCACTTCTCTTGCCGCTTCTTTCTCCTCTCGCGCTTGCCTCTCACTTCCCAGTTCTATAGCCACAGGTGAATCTGAACCCTCATCTCCTGCTTTTGTTCCCGCAGACTTCTTGCCTCCTGCCGGGCGTTTCGCCTTTTTCTCCTCTCTTTCTCTCTCCTTTTCTACATCGGCACGCACCTTCGCGAGATACCCGTCTTTCTTTTGTTTACTTTTAAGCTTAGTGAACGTCTCGAGAACTTCCGCAGGAGGAATGTTGTCTCCATAAATCTCTGTGAGTTCGCTCGGTATGGAAAGATTGTCGAGTTCTCTCTGCGCCGCTTCATTAACTTCAAAAGGAGATTGTGCGTTAAGCACATGCACATCCTTATCTACTAATATACCTTTCTTTTCAAGCATTCTTTTCGGCGAGCTCTTGCCGCTTTTTAGAACCCTTTGCACGCCTTTCTGGGATTGAAGATCGACGCTACTTTGCACCGAATGCGGATCAAATCCTTCTTCTCCAGCGGGTGGCATCTCTTCTGGTGTGGATTCAGGCACTATTCGCGCTTTTGCTTCTGTTACCACAGCTTGTAACGCCGCTTGAAGTGATCCCTCCAGAGACGTCTCAGGGACTCCATTCCTCTTTGCTTCCCTCTTATCCTTGCGGTCGTTTCGCGGGGGATGTTCAGCCATACAAAATTAGTGCGAAAGGTAGCGTTCGCGAATCATACTCTCAACTCTAGCACGGTCGCGGCCGTAGGTAAGCGAGGAGAGATGGATGAGGTCGTCGACCTGCGCGAGGTTCAGCGCTGGTAGATCTGGCGTCTTCATATCAAAGGGCTTCTGCGGCACGCCGCCCACGAGAATCTTGGCGTAGGCATTGCGATTTTCAATATTAACGAAGTCGAGTGCCTCGAAGACGGGCGTGAACTGCTTGGCGAAGAACTCGGCGTCTTCTTCTCCGACACGGAAGACTGCCATATTGCCGACGTTGCCGAAGACCGCAGCACGCGTCTTCTCGTCGACCTGATTTAGGAACTGGTGCGCCATCGACATTGCCAGCTTGTACTTACGCGCTTCCGAGAGGATGCCTGGGATCGAGTCGGTTGTAACATTGTGGAACTCGTCGATATAGAGATAGAACGGCGCGTGAGCCGCGCGCGGGTCGTCAGCGCGCGAGAGCGCCGCCATAAAGAGCTTTCCCACGACAATAAGGCCGAGGAGGTTCGCATTTTTCTCGCCCAGACGCCCCTTGGAGAGATTGATGAGAAGAATCTTCTTAGTGTCCATCACCTCGCGGAACTTGAAGGAGGATTCCTGCTGGCCAACGATAGGGCGGATAAAGTCGTTCGCGGTGAAGTCGTCAAATTTGTTGGTGATATAGGGGACGATATTCTCGAGTGCCGCGTCACCGCCAGCCTTGGTGGCAATCTCGTTCCAGAACTGATTCACTACTGGATTCATACTCTTGGCGAGCTTCTCGCGGCGGAACTCGCTATTGGAGAGTACGCGCGCGATATCGAGGATGGTGGAGCCGCTTGCTGGGTCCTCCATCACCAACATCGTGGCATTGCGGAAGTACTGCTCGAAGGCTGGGCCCATACTCTCAGGCACATCGCCGTAGAGCCGTTTGAAGATCATCAAGAGCTCGTTCACAATAAAGGTCTTCTGCTCGGGACGCGACGCGTCATACTCGAGGAAATTAAGCGCAAAGGGGCGCGAGAGATCAGCCGGGTCGAAGTAGATGACGTCTTGGTAGCGCTCTGGTGGCACTGCAGCGAGGATATCGAGAATGTCGGTGCCGTGCGGATCGATAAAGCAGCAGCCGTCGCCGTTCTTAATATCTTGGATAATCATCGATTTCATCAGACCGGTCTTACCGGTGCCGGTCTGCCCAATCACGTAGAGGTGGCGTAGGCGATCTTCAGGACTTAAGTAAATGTGTGTCTCCTGTCCGCGATAGGTATTGATACCGAGCAGCGAGCCCGCTTGCGGGAGGCCCATTGGCGCAGGCGCGTGGGTGAAGCGCGATTGTTTCAAGTGTGGCGAGCTCTCGATGCCTGACGGCGGGAAGTGATACAGAGTGGTGAGCTCGCGCAACGAGAGTGGGAGCATCATAGGCCCCTTCATACGGAACGAGAAGTCCTCGAACATCCGCTCGGCATCGACGCCCTCCGCGCGCTTAAACTCGAGCCGATTGCCCTGTGTATTGGCGAATTGGTTGAACGCCGCCGAGAGCTCATCAAGCAGTTGTTCTGCCTTACGAGCATCGCTCCCGGAGGTAACTACTCGTATCGTCGTCCCGACGATTGGCGCCCCAAGCTTCTTCTCTACCTGCTCGATAAGCGTCTTGTTCTGCTCTGCTTGACGCACCTCAGCCTCCTTGGCCTTGTCTTTATCTTTGGGCTTGCTGGCGAAGAGCGTGTTGATAAAGACCTCTCTCGCCACCTCTCCAACAAACGTTTCAGGGGTGCTAAAGGCTGATGAACGCTTCTCTCCCTTACGAAGCGCTTGGAGAATCTTCTTGTAGTGCTTTACGTGCCGATCGCCACGCGGCTCGACGATAATCTGAATAGCGGCACCCTCGCCCGCGTGTTCTATCTTGGCGAAGGCATTCGTAATCGCGTTCAGCGGATCATAATCAAAATCGTTGTAATCGGAGAGCGGAAGAACCGGATTATCCACGAGCACTGCCGACGCCACGAGTGAAGTGCCGCCAGAGACGAAGATGTTGTAGTCAGCGGGCTGCGGTACCAGATGTGCATCGGGAAATATCGCGAGGAGTTGCTTCTCGAAAAGATTGCACTTGCTATTGGGTACGGCCGCGTAGAACTGGAGCTCGGGGCTGTTCGCGGGCACCGCGAGCTCGAGTGCAAACTGATGAGGCTCTCCTGGTGCCGCTTCTCCGACAGAGAGGAGACCGGAGTAGAGTTGCTCCATACCTGAGACAAGCTCTTTGAACGGACGGCTCCGACCCTCTTGGTCAACACCCTTATGCTCCGGAAGCGCAATCTCGTAGAGCGTCATCTTAAGTGCTTGGAAGCGCGGCGCCTTCTCGTCGACACCTATTGGCAAGAGTCCCGCCGCGATATAGCGCACCAAGTAGCGATGGAAGTCGTCGGCGACGCTCGGGTCACCAAGCTTCTCGAGGATAGCAAACGCGTTCTTAATCCCCTTCTCGTCCATAGTCTGAATGAGTGTCTTCACCGCCTGCTCGCCGCCACCGAGATTAAGCTCGGCGAGTATCGCGCCTGCCTCGCTCACTTTCGTGGCTTCGCTCACGCGATACGCGGGTGCGAGTATCGTCTCGGGCGCGGCCCTGTGCGCTGTAATCTGCTCAGAGATTATTTGCGCGCGCTCTGGCGTCTTCCCCTGTCCCGTGAGGAGTGCCTCCTGCTCGGCCACGCGCTCGCGCAAGTACGCGAGTTCCTGCTCCGGCGTGGATAGTGTCGGCGCTGATTCCATTTCGTACAGTATACTGCACTCATATGCTTAGTTTCCTCTCCGCTTGTGCAAATCTCGACCCAATAGCGATGGTGAAGACAGGAAGTTATTTCGGTATCGCGTTCCTTGTCTTCGCTGAGAGCGGCTTATTGGTCGGTATTTTTTTGCCGGGCGACTCTCTCCTTTTCGCTGCCGGACTGCTCGCGGGCGGCGGTCTTCTCTCGCTTGGTTCCCTCGTTCTCGTCGTCGTCATTGCGGCGATAGTTGGCGACTCGGTGGGCTACTGGTTCGGTGCAAATGTTGGAGTAAACTTTTTCAAACGCAAGGATTCTTTTTTCTTCAAGCAGGAGTACCTGAAGCGCACGGAGCGATTCTATAAGGAGTACGGCGGGCGGGCGGTGATACTTGCGCGCTTCGTACCAATAGTGCGCACCATCGCCCCTATCCTCGCGGGCATCGGGAGTATGACCTACCGCACGTTCCTCTCCTTCAACATTATTGGTGGCGCCCTCTGGGGCGCGGGGATGATCCTGCTTGGCTTCTCCCTCGGTTCGATTATCCCCGACAGCGAGCGCTATATCCTCCCAATCTCGCTCGTGATTATCGTCGTCTCTTTCCTCCCTTTCTTCACCAACTTCCTCCGTAAAGGGAAACGATCTTAGAGCCCGAGTGCAGAGAGGTTTGTAGTATAGCCCGCGATGAACTGCGGAAGGACGAATGCGAGACCGATAAGGGGCAGGACAATAAGCGCGACGGTGATAACGCCGGTCCAGAAGAGATATTTGCGCGTCGACTCGGCGGCCTTGTATGCCGCATCGGCCTTGGCGCTTATCTCGTCGAGCTTGGCGAGGAGTTCGGAATCAATCATATTACTCGTGGTGAATGTGGTCGAACTAATAGCTCCAGAAATGGAAGACCCAGTTGATGACGGTGAGCACGAGGGCAAAGAAGAATGCTGGCCAGAATCCCGCAACAGTGAACCCGACTACCAGCGAGGAAGCTACCATAACCAGTAGCGCATCAATGACGAACGAGAAGAGACCGAGCGTGATGATGGTTATCGGTATTGTGAGGATAGCGATAACCGGGCGGATGAAGAGATTGAGAGCGCCAAGAGCCGCGGCAGCGACAATCGCACCGACAAACGTAGCGGATACCCCCGGGACGATATAAGCAGCGACAAGTATCGCGACTGTCGCGATGAACCAATGTGAAATAAGTGTTTTCATAATAAGGATTATACCAAATGCACAACTGCGTAGAGCACTGCGGCACCAAACAGCGTCATTAGAGTTGTGAGCGCGCGCGGGTGACGATGATGGCTCTCGGGGATTAAGTCGCTCGCCGAGAGATAGAGGAATGTCCCGACAAAGACAGCGAGCACCAGTCCCAGATACTCCTCGGAGAGCGTGAAGAAGAGTGTCGACGCGGCACCAAGCAGCGGCGCGAGCGCGTCGACAAGCAGCCAACGGAAGGCCTGACGCCACCCTCCCCTGTTCTTAAGTACGAGATTTACCGTGTTGATGCCGTCGGAGAAGTCGTGAGTCAGCACTGCCGCTGTGACAACAAGTCCAATCGCGGAAGAGGCCTGGAAAGCGACGCCGATAGCCACACCATCGAGGAAACTGTGTGCCGAGAGTGTGAGGGCGCCGAACGCCCCCCTCGACTCTGCTCGGGGTAAACCCCCGGTGTGAGCCAGATCTCCTGCCCCGAGTTCCATCGAGGGGTCTTCGTGCGTGTGCAGGAGGATGAGCCGATCGAGGACAAGATAACCGAAAAAGCCCAGGGCGATGAAGAACGCGATGATGTCGGCAGTGTGATAGAGGATACCGAGGCGCATCGCCTCGGGGAGAAGATCGAAGAGTGCGACACCGGCAACCGCCCCTGCCGAGAAGCCGAGGATAAGGTGGAGTTGGTCGCGGAACCGAAGCGCAAAGGAGCCACCGATGAAGGTAGCTGCCGATGCCGCTAAGGCAAACCAGAGGATCACGGCTACTTAAGAAGCGCGTCGAGTGCCGCCTGGAAGGTCGCGTAAGGGTACGCGCCCGCGATCATCTGCGTGCCGATGACAAATGACGGGGTCGCACTGATACCGGCCTTCTGTGCTTCAACCTTGTCAGCGTCCATCATCGCGTCATACGCAGCGGCATTTGCCTTCACGTCTGTTGCAACCTTTGCTGCGTCAATCCCAGCAATCGTCGCGTCGAGTTTGTCGATAGAAGCGGCGTTCCCGAAGCCCTGATCTCCTTCCTGATCTTGAGCGGCGTACATCGCGGTGCGCCACGCGAAGTACTGACTCGGGTAGAGCTTCCACACCGCACGACTGTATTCGCCCGCAGCGATAGAATCCTTACCGAGGAAGGCAAAGTCCATCATCACGACCTTCACCTTACCAGTGTCCACATAGTTCTTCACTATTTGCGGGAGCGTATCAAGCTCGAAGCGTTTGCAGAACGGGCACTGGAAGTCGCTCCAGAAAGCGATGGTGACCGGCGCATTCGCTTGTCCGATATACGGCTTGCCGTCAATCTTCACATTCTTAATATCCACGGCCACTGCGGAAGGCTGATTGCCGGCCTGCTGGCCAGAAGGTGCCGGTGCTGCTGGGTGAGAGCCGTTCCACATCACTGCGCCCGCGATAAACAGACCGGCGATAATAACTGCTGCTGGTAAGAATTTGTTGTCATTGGTTTCCATATGCAGGGGATGATACCATACCCGCCAGATGGTCAACTAGGAGAATGATATGAAAATCGCAACGCTCGGCATCGTTATGGGAGACACTGATACCCGCATCCTTCTGGGCGAGAAAAAGAAGGGCGAGATTGGCGTCGGGGTGCTCTCTGGTCCCGGCGGGAAGCTCGATCCCGGCGAGACGCTTGAGGAGTGCTTGATT
This sequence comes from bacterium, assembly GCA_023267755.1. Taxonomy (GTDB): domain Bacteria; phylum Patescibacteriota; class Minisyncoccia; order Phycocordibacterales; family Phycocordibacteraceae; genus C7867-001. Next base: position 1,157 of record JAHFMR010000012.1, on the reverse strand, counting down.
CGCGAGACGCGCGAAGAACTCGAAGTGGAGCTCGACCCGGCATCGCTCGATCTGACAGCACGGATTGATTTTTACGCCGCAGAAGAAATCGATTTTCGCGTGTACGTCTATCGTTGCAGAATCCTCTCGGGAGAAGTGCACGAAACGGCCGATATGATCCCGGGGTGGTATCCGCTCACCGACGAGACCTTCAATCGCACTTACGAATCCGATAGTCATTGGCTGCCACTTGCTGCACGCGGTGAGAAGTTCCGGGCAAATGTGTATTATCTAGACCGCGCCCGGAAGTTTGACCGTATCGAGTTCTTTCCATTCACGGACAATACGTGACCGGCCGCGCTCCGCGCGGCCGTTTTGTATTAAAAAGGCCGGCCACGATACATTGTGGTCGGCCCCTCGACTTCGTTATTTCTTGCCGGCAATGCACATACGCAACTGCTCGATGACTTCGTCTGGAGGAACAGTGGAGAGAGCCCTCTTTCTGCAATCATTGAAGGCGCTGTACCCGCCAAACAACAAGTACGCACCTGCCAGAGCTACATTTACCTCGGGCGTTCCTTGAGACCCGCAAAGGTAGCACGCGAGTAGAATTTTCGTATCTATCTCCGGAACGAAACCTGCGAGCAACATCGAACGCCAGAGCGTGACCGGATCTTCAATTTTCCCTCCCTGGAATAGTACTTTATGTTCTTGTAAATTCTCGCCACCTGGAAAGGAAATATCGGCCCCATGAATAATGACACCGATGCCTAGCTCACTCCGTACGTTCCCAATCCATCGTCGACCGATAAACGGTGTTACCGGGACGAGACCTGGATCACCGCTCTCGGCATCTACTCGAAGATCCATCACACCCGTTAGATAGATTTCGAAATGCGGCATTCTTTTCTTATGCATCTGCTTCTCCCAAAGAACTACAACAAAATGAAAAACTCGCGACTGCGCGAGTCACCAACCACCTGCTGGTGTAATTGCAATACTAGCACAACCACACAAAAAAGCAATATTACCATACATAGGGTAGTCCTATGTATGGAGTATCTATCGGAAAAACACCACCATCCCCTCCGTCACCACAATCTCCCCCGTCTCCTTCGCCACGAAGGAGTTCCCTTCTTCTCTCGCTTGTGGATAGACGAAGTCTCCCGTGGTCTGCA
>JAHFMR010000011.1 GCA_023267755.1 bacterium | reverse complement strand
ATCCGATCGCCGGCGCCGCCAGTGTCCACACCGCGTGCTATTTCCGGACTCTGCTTCACCATAGTGATCTGGATACGGAAGTCCGCATCGACGATATTCTGCACAATCTTCTCAAGGTCGGGACTCGCAGCACTCGTCGTCTCGCCGTTAATCGTGACGAGATTATGTCCGCCCATCACCTCGACCGCGCAGCGGCTATTCTTGTCCCCGGCAAGATACGCATCGAGAATAGAGTCGGCGATAAAGTCGCATCGCTTGTCCGGATGCAGGGGAGTTACACATTCAGCTGTTTTGATAGACATAAAATAAAATTCCTCATTGGTAATGAGGAAAGATGTGAAGTTACTACATCTTTCCGTGGCGATTTAATCGCCGTGGTTGGAGGGAGCACCCGCGCGAGATATTCTCGGGGTTGCTGTGCGAGTCGTAGAGCCAATTCTCTCGTCGCACTCTTGATATGTAACCTCTCGGCTACCGCGCCATAGTACCACAGGGAAGATATTCCCAGGCCTCTCGCGACTTAATTTTCTTCGAATTCCGGAATGGAGACAATCTCGCGCACCTTCTCACGGAGGCCGGCTGTCTCGGGAAGCTGTTCGATATAGTTCTGTATCTCAGCATAGAGCGAGCGCTTGCCGCCCTCGGTGCTTGAGGAGACTATAATCTGTCTGAAATCATCAGCGATTGTGTCGATGACTCCCTGGAGCTTCTCTATGTCGGTAACACTCCAGTTCAAATTTTCACTGATAGCCTGCTTCACTCGCTTCAATGCGCCATTCTCCACAGGGTTTATCGCAGCGAGGCTTTTCGCCAGCTTGTCTTCCTGGGACTCAAGCTTTGGGGCAGATTCTGGTGTCATATAAAGTATGGTATCACAGGAGTCATTCACACCACCACCAGCCAGTGGGAGGGGGGAAGTGGGGTATAGTTAGTACTACTATGGTGGCGCACAAGCTCAAAGAAGACTTTGAAGAAGTGTTCGAGGTGCCAGCACAGGTACTCGAAGAGGGAGTCGAGCTTATACAAAAAGAAGAGAAAACACTCAGCAGCAAACATCCCTTCAAGCGCGCTGAAGAATACTGGGACACGCTCGGCCCCGGACTCACCACTGGTGCGGCCGACGATGATCCCTCGGGTATCGCCACCTACTCACAGGCTGGCGCACAGTACGGGCTCCAGCTGATCTGGACCGCACTCTTCACGTATCCCTTTATGGCGACCGTGCAGGAGATGTGCGCGCGCATCGGGATTGTCTCGGGAGAAGGGCTCGCCGCCAATATCCGCCGCCATTACTCCAAGAGCGCGCTCTATATTGTCGCCGGACTCCTCTTTTTGGCGAACGTGTTCAATATCGCTGCCGACCTCGGCGCGATGGCGGCGGGGACGCAGCTCCTCCTGCCAGGCGTCACGTTCGAGCTGCTCGTCATCGCCTTCGCACTCACGAGCCTCCTTCTCCAGATCTTCACCACCTATGCGCGCTATGCGAAATATCTGAAATATCTGACCCTCGCACTCTTCTCCTACGTGGTAGTGGCCTTCTCGGTGGGACTCGACTGGGGCGATGTCTTGCGCCACACACTCGTCCCCTCGATGACCTTCTCTAAGGAGCAGATTCTACTCATCTGTGCGGTGCTCGGGACAACCATCTCACCCTACCTCTTCTTCTGGCAGACCTCGCAGGAGGTCGAGGAAAATATCCTCCACGGCGAGCGCACCATCGCCGAGCGTAAGGCGGGCTCGAGCCGGCGTTCTATCCACGAGATGCGCGTCGATGTCTGGAGCGGGATGTTCTTCTCCAATCTCGTCACTTTCTTTATCTTCGCGGCGTGCGCGGGCACGCTTTACGCGCACGGGATCACCAACATCGCCACTGCCGATCAGGCCGCGCTCGCTTTGAAGCCCTTTGGCGAGTTCGCCTTCCTCCTCTTCGCGGTGGGTATCGTGGGGACCGGTCTCCTCGCGGTGCCGGTCTTGGCGGGCTCTTCGGCCTACGCGCTCGCGGAGAGCTTCGGTTGGAAGCGCGGCCTGCACTATCGCTTGAAGCAGGCCTACGCCTTTTACGGCGTCATCATTATCTCGATGCTGCTCGGTATCGCCGCCAACTTTATGCACCTCGACCCTATAAAGGGCCTCATCTATGCCGCGGTGGCCAACGGCGTCATCGCGCCCATCATCCTCTTCTTCGTCGTGCGGCTCTCGGGCAACAGACACGTGATGAGGGAGCATCAGAACCGTCCGTTTGTCGCGCTCCTCGGCTGGGTGACGGTCGGCTTTATGGCGCTTTCAGGCATCGCCGCCATTGCGACGTTCTTCTAATCTCGCCGGGGAGAACATTGCATCTGCAGCGATTTGTTATATAGTGAACGTATCGCCCGCGGGCATTTTTTATTTATGGAAATTCGCAATATCGCTATCATCGCGCACGTCGACCACGGGAAGACGGCCTTGACCGACGCTATTCTTAAGCAGACGGGGGCGGCGGTAGAGGGTACCACGATGGACACCAACGCACTCGAGCGCGAGCGCGGCATCACTATCTACGCCAAGAATGCGGCGGTCGAGTATAAAGGGACTAAGATTAATATCGTCGACACCCCCGGCCACGCCGACTTCGGCAGTGAGGTGGAGCGCGTGCTCCGCTCTATCGACTCGGTGCTCCTCATTGTCGACGCCCAGGAAGGGCCGATGCCGCAGACGCGATTCGTGTTGAAGAAGTCTCTGGAGCTCGGCTTGAAGCCTATCGTCGTGCTGAATAAAATAGATAAACCGGCCGCTGACCCAGCGCGCTCGCACGACCAGGTGCTGGAGCTCTTTATGGAGCTTGGCGCTTCTGATGAGCAGTGCGACTTCCCGGTCATCTACTCTATCGGGCGCGAGGGCATCGCGATTAAGAATCTCACCGACGAGAAGAAGGATCTCTCGCCGCTCCTCGACCTTATCCTCGAGAAGGTCCCTGCGGCAAATGCAGATGCTGACGCGAGCGGGACACTAATGCTCCAACCCTTCAATCTCGCGTACGACAACTTCATGGGCCGTCTCGCGGTGGGGCGCATCTATCAGGGGACTGTCCGCCCGAATCAGCAAGTCTTCATCAAGAAGGCAGACGGGACGATACTCTCTGGACGCACGACCAAGATATTCACCTTCAAGGGGCTCGAGCGCGTGGAGACTCCCGAGGCGAGCGCTGGCGATATCGCGCTCATCGCGGGGCTTCCTGACATCTATATCGGCGACACGGTGACGACCGACGAGGGCGCGACGCCGCTCCCGGCAATAGCGGTCGACGAGCCGACTATCGCGCTCAACTTCCTCGTCAACAACTCACCCTTCGCAGGGAAGGAGGGTAAGTTCGTCACCAGTCGCCAGATTCGCGACCGGCTCGAGAAGGAGCTCGAGGTGAACGTCGGCCTTAAGGTCGACTTCGAGAACAGCGACTCCTTCCTTGTCTCCGGCCGCGGTGAGCTCCACATCGCCGTACTCATAGAGAATATGCGTCGCGAGGGGTACGAGCTCCAGATCTCCCAGCCGCACGTGATTATGCGTGAAGAAGGTGGGGTCAAACTCGAGCCGTTTGAAGAGGTCGTTATCGACACCCCTTCCGAGTTCCAGGGAGCGATTATCGAGAAGCTCGGTCAACGCGCCTTCGTGCTCCAGAACCTGGTCCAGCACGAGAACACCGTGCGCCTCACCCTGCTCGGCCCTACGCGCGGACTCCTGGGTTACAAAAACATTTTCATTATCGACACCAAGGGCGAGGGTATCCTCTCCTCACATTTCATGGGCTTCAAGCCATACGCGGGCGAGATTAAGAAGCGTCAGGTCGGCTCGATGATCTCGATGGCTTCGGGTAAGGCGCTCGGCTACTCGCTCTGGTATCTCCAGGATCGCGGACAGCTCTATATCAAGCCGGCTACCGAGGTGTATGAGGGTATGGTTATCGGCAACACCTCTAAGGGCGAGGAGATGATGGCGAATCCGACCAAGGGTAAGAACCAGTCGAACGTCCGCTCCTCGGGTATGGATGAAGCACTCACGCTGGTGCCGATATTCGACCTTTCTATCGAGCGGGGGATGGAGATTATGTCAGACGACGAGTATCTCGAGATCACACCCAAGAGCGTGCGCTTGCGTAAGCAATATTTGACTGAAAACGATCGCGCCAAAGCACGTCGCTAGATTTATTATACAAAAATAGAAGGGCCCGCACCGTAGTGCGAGCCCTTTGTAGCCAAGATGGCCGAATCAAGTAACGCCATATTCATTCCGATAGGCACTGACCTTTTCGAAGATGTCGTCGAACGGACCTTCACCGAAGGAATCGATCGAAATTTCCAGCATCTTGATTAGATCCGAAAGTGAAGCTGCCGAGTAGACCGGAATGCCGTAGTTCTGTTCGAATTCCTGAACGGCAGACAACGAACTCTTTGCTCCGCGCTCTTGCCGGTTGAAGGCAATCACACAGCCGATTGGGACGCCGCCGTTTTTCTTGATGATTTCGACCGCTTCGCCGGAGGAAGTCCCTGTCGTCATGACATCGTCAACGATGAGGACCTTCTTCCCCTTGAGTGATGCGCCGACAGTCGTACCGCCTTCGCCATGATCCTTTTCTTCCTTTCGGTTGAAGGCGTAGCCGACGTCATAGCCACTCAATGTCGCGTATCGCATAGCAATCGCGACGGAGAGCGGAATCCCTTTGTATGCCGGGCCGAAAATTACTTCGACTTCGGGACCAAACGGAGCGTCGAGAGCATGTGCGTATGCCTCGGCGAGATGGTCGATACTTGTTCCGGTGTTGAACAGGCCTGAGTTGAAGAAGTAGGGCGAGATTCTCCCGCTCTTCAAAGCACGCCCTTCCGGAATGAGTTCGATCGCACCAATTCCCAGAGCATACTTGACGAACTCCTGAGCGGGATTGGCGGGAGTGCCGAGGTACTGAGCAATATTCGTCATGATGCCTCCTTCAGTTGAGTTGGTCGATGGGTGTGCCGATCTCGGCGGCCATAGCGGTGAACGCTGCGACCGGATCTTCGGCCGTTGTCACTTGGCTACCAGCGACGAGCTCGTCGGCACCATCGGCTACCGCCTGCGTGGGCGTGCCAGAGCGTTTCTGCTGGCCGAGCGCCACACCTGCCGAGCGGGTGCCGGGTACCACGAAGCGCATCCCGACGAGATCAGGGGATTGCTTGAGCATCCCCACTTCCTGTGCCGAACACACTACCGTCCCCACGCCGGCTTCCTTCGCCATGAGTGCGAGCTCGTGGACAATCTCTGCGCGCGTGCGGTCCTTGCCGTAGATGCGTGCGATCTCGGCATCGTCAAGCGAGGTCAGGACTGTGATCGCGTAGATCTCTGCAGCCTTGCCACCGTGCCATCCATTGCCTATGGCGTTAACCGCCGCCCGCATCATCGGCACTCCGCCAGAGGCGTGCACCGTGATGATCCGTGCCCCATTCCGGACGAGTGCCGCGACGCGCAGAGCCACCGTGTCCTTGGTGTCGTGGAGCTTGTAGTCGACCCACACATCCCTGAATCCTGCCTCGCCAAGGAGACGGAGGACGATTGGGCCGTAGGCGTCGAGCAAGTCGTGGAGCTTCAGTGAGCGGAGCCATTTGCCGAGCTTCTCGGCCAGATCGAGTGCGCGCGTGAGGGAGAGTCCGTCGAGCGCCAGAGAGATACGTGATTTCATTTGAGCCTCCTGATTGATTGAACAAGTAACTACTCCCGGGGGATCCGGCTAATTACTGGGCTTACCCTACGTAAAAATGAGTGCTAAGTCAATGACGGAAGCCCGCGACTGTAAAGATCAATTAACATTTCTTTTTTCTCGCGACGCCATTTTTTGATTTGGATTTCGCGTTTTCGTGCACTTGCAAGATCAGGGTGTTCTTCAAGGAAAACGATTTGGAATGTCGTGTCCCTTTTTGTATACAGTGCACCACGATGCTGATTATGATACTCAAGTCGTTTTTCTGGGTTCTCAGTAACTCCGATATACAAGTCGCCAAGAACATTCTTGATCATGTATACAAAAGACATCAGATATAGAATACCCCTTCGAGTACCTCAGGGTAAACAGTCCCTCGACCATGCTCGGGACACTCGACTCGCTAAACGCAAAAAACACCCGTAAAAGGTGTTTGCGCGCCCCGTTGCTTACGGGTGGCTTGCCACGAGCGAGCGAAGCGAGTCGAGTGGAGGTGCGGGGAATTGGACCCCGGTCCGAATCTGGCTCTGAAAGCGAGTCTACGACGCATAGTCCTGATTAGGGTCTAGTCGTGGGTGCGAGGAATCAGGACGAAACCACTCCACGATGATCCCTTATTTAGACACACCGGGCGGGAGGCCGGGTGTCGATTCTCCAGATGATTCCGCCCATATCCCCGACTGAAGAAACTCGAGGGATACAGACGTCGCTAGGCGAAGAGCCTTAGGCTACCGCGTAGGCGAACGTGAAGTCCTTCATACCGAAGTACGGCGACTTCACGCTTGCAAGAGTGTTCTTGGCAAGTTTGGTTTCTCGCTAGATTTAAGTGATAGGCGAGAGTGCACTGCGTCGCACGTCTTTCAAAGTACAGACCGTCAAAGCCGGTCACCCCCGTTTTAAAATCCGAGAGGTCTCGCGTAAGGCATCACGCTTCTTCAAATCTTCGCGGCGATCAGACTTACCCTTGCCGCGGACGATAGCGATGCGCGCCTTCACGAGCCTCCCAGTAGAATACACCTCAAGAGGGATGATTGTCAACCCTTTCTTTGCCTCTTCGGTGGCGAGCAGATTGATTTCCTTTTTGGCGAGGAGGAGACGTCGCGTGCGCTCGGGATCGTAGGTCTTTGGCGCATTCGCCACTTGGTAGGCGGGAATCGTCATCCCGACGATAAAGGCTTCGCCGCCACGCACCACCACGCGCGCGCCATCGAGCGAGCCGAGCCTGGCTCGGAGCGCCTTCACCTCGGTGCCGAGGAGCTCGACGCCTGCCGAGAAGGTCTCGATAGGGGCGAACTTCAGCAGCGCCTTCTTGTATTCGACGAGAATCATATAAATAGAGTATAGTATTTTTGATGGCAGCGATACCGCCTAAGAAGGTAAGAGGGAAGAAGGGCGGCGCGTCGACTCCGGCGCGCCGCAGTTGGCGCGTGCAGCTGGGTGGCCCCTCATTCCTCGGCAATCTCTTCACCACCGTACTCATCTTCATCTTTTTGATGAGCGCGTACTCGCTTGTGGCGAGCTTCTTTGAGCCAGTGAACACAACTTCGCTCTCCAGCGTGGCAGCTGATGTTGCTGCTGGGAAGGTAACAGCGATTACAGTCAATGGCGACACACTCGACCTCACCTACGCCGATTCGTCGACGAAGATTTCGCGTAAGGACCCTTCTGCCGGTCTCCCCGAGACGCTCGCGACCTACGGCGTCACACCAGCCGAGCTCGCGAAGGTGGCGATAACGATACAAGGACAATCCGGATTCCAGTTCTGGATGATGGCGCTTGGACCGACTGTTCTCACACTCCTCTTCTTTGGTTTCCTCTTCTGGTTTCTCTCGCGGCAGGTCAAGGGGGCGGGAATGCAGGCGCTCACCTTCGGTCAGTCGAAGGCGCGAGTCATCGACCCCGCCGACGCTTCACAGCGTGTCACTTTCGCTGACGTTGCCGGTGCGCGCGAGGCCAAGGAGGAGCTCGTCGAGATTGTCGATTTCCTTAAGAATCCGAAGAAGTTCCTTGATATCGGCGCGCGCATCCCAAAGGGGATTATCCTGATGGGCGCACCGGGTACCGGTAAGACGCTCTTGGCGCGTGCGGTCGCCGGCGAAGCGGGCGTGCCGTTCTTCTCTATCAGCGGCAGCGAGTTCGTGGAGATGTTTGTGGGGGTCGGTGCCTCGCGCGTGCGTGACCTCTTCCAGCTGGCGAAGAAGGCAGCGCCCGCGATTATCTTCGTCGACGAAATAGACGCGGTCGGGCGTGTGCGCGGGACCGGGGTGGGCGGCGGCAACGACGAGCGCGAGCAGACGCTGAATCAGATTCTTGTCGAGATGGACGGCTTCGAGCCTACCGAGAAGGTGGTGGTGATGGCGGCGACTAACCGCCCCGATGTGCTCGACCCGGCGCTCCTGCGCCCCGGCCGCTTCGACCGGCGCGTTACTATCGACCTGCCCGATCGCCGCGATCGCGAAGAGATATTAAAAATTCACGCACGACAGAAGCCGCTCGGGCCTGACGTCGTCCTCTCAGTTATCGCCGAACGCACCCCGGGCTTCTCGGGTGCCGAGCTCTACTCGCTGATGAACGAGGGCGCGATTCTCGCCGCGCGCGATGATCGCAAGGAGGTCACGCAGTACGATTTAATACGTTCGATAGAGAAGGTGATGCTCGGCCCGGAGCGTAAGAGCCACCTCCTCTCCAAGCGCGAGAAGGAGCTCACCGCTTATCACGAAGCGGGTCACGCGCTCGTCTCGAGTGTGCTGCCGTACGCCGATCCGGTGCACAAGATCTCTATCATCAGCCGTGGCCACGCGGCCGGGTATACGCTTAAGCTTCCCTTTGATGATCGTAAGATGCAATCGCGCAAACAGTTCCTCGACGATATCGCCGCGACGCTCGGCGGCTATGTGGCTGAAGAGATGCTCTTCGATGATGTGACGACCGGCCCTTCAAATGATCTTGCTGTTATAACAGCACTCGCGCGTGGGATGGTCGCGCGCTACGGGATGAGCGAGAAGCTCGGTCCCATCGCCTTCGGCGAGCGAGTGATGGGTAATGAACCGTACTCGGAGCACGTCGCGTCACAGATAGACGCCGAGGTGGCGCGTATTATCGACGAGGCGAAGACACGAGCGACAAAGGTTATCAAGGATCACCGCAAGGCGCTCGACGCGATAGCAAAGGAGCTTATAGAGAAGGAGACAGTCGAGCGTGAAGATTTTGAAAAGACACTCATCGCCAACGGCATCACACCGAAGAAACGGGAAGAAGAGTTCATACCGATTCAGTCGTAATAAAAAGATGAACCCCGGCACATGTCCGGGGTTGGTTCTGGGGAGGAAGAGGTGTCAGCGCCGATTGGCGTCTTCACTCAGTTCCTTGTTCGAGCATCCTTGGCAGGGTGAGAACCGCCGATCTTCACTTGAGCATCCGCCGATGTTGCAGCAGAGGCCTTTGTGGATAGTCGGCCGTTCGTGGGTGCCCTTGGGGAGCACATACGTGTCGACGTCCTGGCCGGGATCAACGACGGTGAGAGTGATTCCCGCCCTCGGCAAGTCCCGTTTCAGGTTCATCTTTTCCCGCGCGCGAGCGCAGACGATGACCTTCTGGGGAGGTGCCGGTCGGTTGTTCTTGCCGAGGATCTTCGCTCCGTCACAAACGACGGCTCGCGCGGCAACGGTGAGGCTTTCGACAGCAACACCTCCGCCCGCGTACTGGATCTTGGCTTTCCTCGAGCCATACGTGCCTACTGCAACTACCATGTTCATGGCGTTTCCTTTCTTGTTTTTACTACGGTTGGACAGAACAAAAGCAGACTGCACGATACCACTTGGTATGAAAATTAGCAATAGTGTTTGTCCGCCCCCCTGGACTCGAACGGGGATTGTTGCGCACAGGGGTAGTTCAGGAAGTGAGTAATCCGTATATAATGGTTCTATATGGCACTTCGAAAAAAGAAGAGCGAGGCAATCCGTTTGCGAAGAGAAGGAGCAAGCTACAGTCAGATACAAAAGAGAATAGGTGTGAGTAAAAGCACATTAAGCCTCTGGCTCCGTGATATGCCGCTCAGCGAGAAGCGCCTGCGCAGTTTGCGCGATTTCAGTGCCGTTCGCATCGAGCATTTCAGAGAGAGTATGCGACGGAAGCGAGAAGTCCGTCACGAAGCAGTCTATCAAAGAGTCAGTGCTGAAGTGGCAAATCTTTCTAGACGAGACATATTTATCGCTGGCCTCTTCCTCTACTGGGGAGAGGGCGGTAAGACCGCAGACGCAACTACCGTGCTTTCGAATAATGATCCAGCGATGATTAGATTTTTCATACTATGGCTCGAGAGTCTTGGAGCCTCACGTGAGCGAATGAGAGTATATCTGCATCTCTATTCTGATATGGATTTGAAGAAAGAATTAGCATATTGGTCGAGAGAATTGAGTCTGCCACCGAGCGCATTTCGGAAACCACATGTGAAGAAATCAAAACGAAGCGAACTGACCTATGTACAAAAGTTCTCGCACGGGACATGTAACCTGATTTATCCGGACCAACAAATGTGTGAATATGTGCTCGCTGGACTGGAACATCTCCGTTCGTTGTTTGCTATGCGTGATAGGGTATGATTCCATCAAGACATGCGCCCGTAGCTCAATGGTAGAGCGTTCGTCTTATACACGAATGGCTGGGGGTTCGAGTCCCTCCGGGCGCACCGAATTATTCCAAATGCATCTCTTTATCAGCCGTGTGAGCGCGTAGTGCGAGAGCAGGATGACCTCGTAAGTCGGGATCGCGCTCTACGAGGCGAGCCGCCTCGGTGCGCGCGGCTTCCACCAGCTTGATATTCTTCAGTGCCTCCATCGCAATATCGGAGACGCCCCACTGCCGTCCGCCCACGAGCTCGCCAGCGCCGCGGAGCGTGAGATCGTATTCGGCGAGCTCGAAGCCGTCCTTTGCATTCTTAAACGCTTTCATCCGCTCGCGCGTTGACTCACCCGTGGTCTCGGGGAGCGCAAAGCAGTAGGACTGGTGTGTGGAGCGGATCACGCGACCGCGCAGCTGGTGGAGCTGGGCGAGCCCGAAGCGCTCGGCGCCCTCGATAAGGATGACGGTGGCGTTCGGGACGTTCACTCCCACCTCCACCACCGAGGTCGCGACGAGGATATCAGTCTCGCCACGCTCGAATGTCTCCATAGCCTCCTCTTTTTCACTCGGTGTCATCTTGCTGTGAAGAATGCCGATAGTTGCCTCAGGGAATACCTCTTTCTGTAGGCGGGCCGCCTCGGCCTTGACCGACTTGGCCTGGAGCGCGAGCTCCTTGGCGGGATCGGGCTCGTCGATGCGGGGGCAAATAACGTATGCCTGGTGGCCGAGAGCGAGTTCGGCACGCACGCGCTCGTACGCTCGCTCGCGCTCCTTCGGAGCGAGCACCGCTGTCTCTACGCGTTTTCTTCCCGCGGGCATCTGGTCGAGGATAGTGAGGTCCAGATCGCCATAGAGGGTGAGTGCGAGTGTGCGCGGGATAGGGGTCGCGGTCATCGAGAGCAGGTGCGGAGACACAGCACTCTTGGTCGCGAGCTTCTGTCGGTGCACGGTGCCGAAGCGGTGCTGCTCGTCGATAATCGCGTAGGCGAGATACTTAAACGAGAGCGATTTCTCCACCAGCGCGTGCGTGCCGATAACGATAGGGATGAGGCCGTCGGCGACGCGCTTGCGGAAGGTCGCCTTAGAGAGTTTTGCGGACTCTTCGTAGGGAACGCGCGAGGGGAAGACGCGACACTCGCTGCCGGTGATAAGGCCTATCGGGATCGGGTGGTCGCGGAAGTAGGAGACGAAGGTGGAGAAGTGCTGCTTCGCGAGGATCTCAGTGGGACAGAGGTAAGCGACCTGGAGCGCGCCGGCGATGCGCCCCTTAGGGAGCGAGGTGGCGACGAGATACGCGGTCGCCGCGGCGACCGCAGTCTTGCCACTCCCGACATCACCCTCAAGGAGGCGGAGCATTGGGTGTGTCTTGCCAAAGTCGCTCACAATAGTGTCGATAGCCTGCGTCTGTGCAGCGGTCGCAGGGAAGGGGAAGGAGGCGATGAAGCTCTTGAGCTGTGCGCGGTCGATAGTCACCGGGAGCGCATCTTCTCGCAAGAGCGCGTTGCGACGCTGCTGCATCACTACTTGGAGCGCGAACACTTCTTCGAAGGCGAAGCGCTTCTTCGCCGCCGCGGCGTCCGGCTGTTTGTGTGGTGCGTGGATGAATACGAGGGCCGAAGAGAGCGCGGGGAGCTTATAGCGCGCGAGAATCTCGCTTGGGAGCGGGTCCTCGAACTGTTCGTGCACGCGCGTTTCGAACACTTTCTTCAATGCGTGAAAGAGCCAAAGCGAAGAAATTCCCATACTCTCGGGATAGATCGGGTAGAGTTCGGTCTCCAAGGTTGAACCTTTGTGGAAGAGAGTGTCGTGCGTCTCTTCGGGCGCGATTGGTGATTTGTCGATAGCAGGATTGGCCAGATATATCTTGGCGCCTTCGCCCGCAACGCGCCCGCTCACTTTGACCATCATCCCGTCGTGAAGTGTTTTGGCGATATACGGCTGACTGAACCACATCATCTTAATCTTGCCTGACGCGTCCTCGAGCCAGGCCTCGGCTATTGGGCGGCGACTCTTCCAGGTCTTACGGATATCCGGTTTGCGCACTGTCCCGTAGAGGGTTACCTCGGCGCCGGCCGCGACGCCCGCGATTGTCCCCACATCGCCGCTCGTCTCGTAACGCGTGGGGAAATGGTAGAGGAGGTCGCGAATGGTCCGTATCCCCAGCTTGGCGAGCGCTCGCTTCTGCTCCGGTCGTAGGCGGGTGAAGTGTTTTTCAACAAGGTCTTCGGGATTCACTTCTCCAGTGTATACTGCATTTCTATGGATACAAAAAAGATACTGGCGGCATACAAGAAACAGGGTGCGCGAATAGAGACGAAGACGCGTATCTCGCTTAAAGCGAAGAAGGATTTCTCGCTCTGGTACACGCCGGGCGTCGGCACCGCCTCGTCACACCTCGCCAAGCACCCGGGCGATGCACGGAAGATGTCGGTGAAGAAGAACAGTGTGGCGGTTATTTCCGACGGCTCCGCAGTGCTCGGTCTCGGCAATATCGGCCCCTATGGCGCGCTGCCGGTGATGGAAGGGAAGGCGCTCATCTTCAAAGAGAAGGGTGGCATCGACGCGTGGCCTATCGTGCTCGATACGCAGGATCCTGATGAGATTGTGCGCGTGGTGAAGGCTATTGCGCCAGGCTTCGGCGGGATTAATCTCGAGGACATCGCTGCGCCACAGTGCTTCAACATTGAGAAGCGGCTCATCGAAGAGCTCGATATCCCCGTGATGCACGACGATCAGCACGGCACCGCTATCGTCGTGCTCGCCGGGCTCATCAATGCCGCGAAGGTGGTAAAGAAGGATATGAAGAAACTCCGAGTCGTAGTGAGCGGCGCGGGCGCGGCGGGCACTGCGGTGGCGAAGCTTCTGCTGGCCGCTGGGGTGCGTGACATTATTATGCTTGATCGCGCGGGGACCATCTTCATCGGCCGGCCCGGGATGAATGCCTTCAAGGCAGAGCTCGCCGAGCTCACCAATCCGCGCAAGGTCGCTGGTGATCTCGCTACCGCGATGGAAGGGGCAGACGTGTTCGTGGGCGTCTCGGGTAAGGGACTCCTCAAGGCCGCGCACGTGGCGAGTATGGCATCGGGCGGTATCGTCTTCGCGATGGCGAATCCGGAGCCAGAGATACTGCCGAGCGAAGCGTCGAAGGCGGGTGCGGCAGTCGTCGCCACTGGCCGCAGCGATTTCCCTAATCAGATTAACAATGCACTCGTCTTCCCAGGCATATTCCGCGGAGCGCTCGATAAAGGAGTGAAGAAGATTACCCAAGCGACCAAGCTCCGCGCGGCTCGCGCACTCGCCACGCTCATCACTCGCCCCACTGCGGATAAAATCATTCCCGATATGCTTGACTCACGCGTGGTGAAGGCGATTGCGAAGTCTGTTCAGTAGCTTATAATTAACTCATATGAACCCAACCCAAATAAGAAGCTGGTTTACGTGGCCCGTTATTATCGGCATTGTTGTTGTCCTGCTTGCTCTCTATGTAGGGGGGAAGTACAACGGCTTGGTGCGGCAGAATGAATCTATTAATACACAGTGGGCGCAAGTCGAGTCACAGTATCAGCGCCGTCTCGACCTCATCCCCAACCTCGTCGCATCGGTCCAGGGAGCGATGAAGCAGGAGCAGGCAGTCTTCAGTGCTATCGCAGAGGCGCGTACGAGGTACGCCGGTGCTACCACACCCGATCAGAAGGCCGCAGCAGCGAACCAAGTCGAATCGGCGTTTGGACGGCTCCTCGTGGTGATGGAGAATTATCCGCAGCTGAAGTCAGTCGACACGGTGCAAAGCCTTATGGCAGAGCTCGCGGGGACAGAGAACCGCGTGGCAGTGGAGCGTATGCGCTACAACGAAACTGTCCGCGACTACAACATAAGTGTGAAGACCTTCCCGGGGTCGCTCATCGCGGGGATGTTCGGCTTCTCGGCGCACACGATGTTTGAAGCGCAGGCAGGAGCAGAAAACGCACCCAAGGTCACTCTCTAATGAAGCACGTTCTCGCGGTACTGCTGCTTATTGCGGCGTCGGCCGTGCCCGCAAGCGCGCTTGCGTATGCCTCGCCGGGGAGCCCGACAGGACACGTGAACGACTTCGCGCACGTGCTCGACGACCAAGCGAAGCAGAGCCTCGAAGCAGAGCTGACAGACTTCGAGAAGACGACGTCAAACGAGATTGCAGTCGCTATTGTCCCCTCGATGGGCGGCGACTATGTCGAGAACTATGCGGTGAAGCTGTTTGAAGAATGGAAGATCGGTAAGAAAGATAGAGACAACGGCGTCCTCCTCGTCCTCTCGATAGAGGAGCATAAGATGCGCATCGAGGTCGGCTATGGGCTCGAGGGGGCGCTCCCCGACAGTCTCGCACAGAGCATCTTGAATATTGAGATGACGCCGCGTCTCAAAGCAGGCGATTATGACGGCGCTGTTACTGCAGGAATACACGCGATAGAAGCGGCGACGAAAGGGGAATACACCGGCTCGGGCGATCTCCCTTCGGCAGGAATAAATGGATTCCTCCTGAAGAATGCCGAGTCGATTATCGTCATCGGATTTGTCCTGCTGCAGTTACTCAGCTCCATCCTCGCACGCAGCCGCTCGTGGTGGGCAGGCGGCATCGTCGGATTTCTCGCTGGTCTTAGCATCTGGGGGTTCCTCGCGCTTGGTCTTATAGCAGCTCTCCTTACCACCTCCATCTTCATCGCACTCGGGCTACTCTTTGATTATATTGTCTCGAGAGGGTACACAAATGCCAAGTCGCAGGGTAGACGAGTGCCCTGGTGGGCAGGCGGGCCAGGGAGTAGCGGATCAGGCGGAGGCTTCGGTGGATTTGGCGGCGGCGGCTCTGGCGGCGGCGGCGCGTCGGGTGGGTGGTAGAGGCATAACAAGACATTTTCTGTTATAACAAAGCACATACGGAGGCGTCGCATAGTGGTCTAGTGCACCGCCTTGGAAAGGCGGCAGGCTCGAAAGGGTCTCGAGAGTTCAAATCTCTCCGCCTCCGCCGAGATTTTTAAGGAATGTAACGACTATAAAAATCCAAGTGCACTTGGTAATCCAAGGTGCCGCCGATTGAGTAAAAGTTCCGTGATACGATATACGCATATTTCTATGCGGAGGTTCATCTTCGGATGTGGTGTGTTGCTCGTATTGTTCGCGGGTATGCGACTTACTATTCTTCCTGTTGCTCACGCACAGGATGCTTCGTCCGCGAACTATCAAATGCTCGCTCCAGTTATTACTTCTGGCGGAGGGTATGCTACCTCGACCAATTTCTCTGTGCTCGGTGTCATCTCTGAATTCGCTCACAATCTCTCAAGTTCACCTTCATTGTTTAGTCTCAATCCAGGATTTGCCGCCTTTCCCTTTGTCTCGACGCCCGCGGTGAGCGCGACAGCGGGTAACGCGGCCGTGAGCCTGACCTGGTCCGCAGCGGTGGGGCTCTTGGGTTACTCGGTCTCTGGATATTCTATCGGCTACGGGACTGCTACTGGCGGGCCGTATACCTTCACCGCTGTCGACCCAGCCTTGTCGGGGACCGTCTCGAGTCTCAGCAATGGCACACCCTATTATTTCATCGTCCGCGCGCATGACCCGTATAGCATCGTTATTGCCACGTCGACAGAGACCTCGGCAACGCCCACTGCTCCATCGACTCCGCCATCGAGCGGTGGAGGAGGGGGTGGAGGTGGAGGAGGCGGCGGAGGGGGAATAGCGCCTGTCTCGAACACCGGCGTCAGCTTCAGCGGTAAGGCATATCCCATCAGTACCGTCACTGTGCTTAAGGATGCTCAGACTGTTGCTACCACTATCGCGGGCTCGGATGCTTCTTTCCAGATAACGTTGAACAACCTGACCGCGGGTAACTTCATCTTCTCGCTCTACAGTGAGGACAATAACGGCAATCGCTCTTCGCTCGTCTCGTTCCCGCTCAGTCTCACGCAGGGAGTCATCACGAACGTGACCGGCATCTTCATCGCGCCAACCATCGCTGCCGACAAGACAGAGGTGCAACGCGGCGACACCATTACACTCTTCGGGCAG
>JAHFMR010000020.1:2080-5285 GCA_023267755.1 bacterium | reverse complement strand
CTGCCAATGTCTTTCTTCTCTCCCAAGCTCGGCATCGACCTCGGAACGACCAATGTGCTCGTTTTTGTGCCGGGCAAGGGGGTGGTTATCAACGAACCCTCGGTTGTCGCGGTGGGGAAGGAGCGGAGCAAATTCGGCGGTAAGAACAAGATTCTCGCTATCGGTACAGAGGCTAAGCAGATGATCGGCCGTACGCCAGACGACATCATCGCGTATCGCCCGATGAAAGACGGTGTCATCGCTGACTATCGCGTGACCGAGGCGATGCTCCGCTACTTTATGCGGAAGGCGCTCGGGCGTAACCCCTTCAAGCCCACAGTGCTGGTCTCGGTCCCCGCAGGCGTCACCTCTACCGAGAAGCGTGCGGTGATTGAGGCGGCGATGAAGGCGGGCGCGAAGAACGCGTACGTGGTCAAGGAGCCTATTCTCGCCGCTATCGGCGCGGGCATTCCGATTCAAGAGCCGATGGGACGTATGGTGGTGGATATCGGCGGCGGGACTATCGACGTCGCAGTGATCTCGCTCGGCGGTATCGTCGCCTCTACGAGCGTGAAGTGCGCAGGCGATCGTCTCGATCGTGCGGTGGTGGATCATATTAAGAAGCAACACAATCTCGCTATCGGCGACAAGACGGCGGAGGAGGTGAAGATTAAGGTGGGTGCGGCGGTACCGATGAACGAGGAGCTCACCGCGTCCATTAAGGGGCGCGACGTGATGAGCGGCCTCCCGCGCACCGTGGAGATCTCCACCAACGACCTCGTGCAGGCGATGTCACGTGAGCTGCGCGAGATGACTCAAGCGATACGCAAGGTGCTCCAGGACACGCCGCCCGAGCTCGCCGCCGACATTATCGACAACGGCATCATCCTCACCGGCGGCTCCTCACAGCTCCGACAGATGCCCGAGCTCGTCTATCGCCGCACGGGCGTCATCGCCAAACTCGGTCAGGATCCGTATTTCTGTGTGGCACGCGGCACCGGCATCGCACTCAAGCATTTGGATACGTATCAGAAAAGCATCTTGGCGAAGCAATGAACCAACATCACGCATTTGTCATAGCGGCAGAAGCAGAGGAGGGAATTAAGGTAGCCGAAGCGTGGGTAGAGAAAGAATTGAAGATGGTGATAGAGAAAAACCCTGATATCTCGGTGCTACGGTACGGACTCTTCTCGGTGGATGACGCGCGGCGAGTGGCAGAACTGGCCGCGGGAGCGCCCTTTGTTGGTGACACCAAGGTGCTGATTATTGCGGCGAGCCGCGCATATCACGAGGCGCAGAACGCACTTCTGAAGGTGTTCGAGGAGCCGCCAGCGGGCACCTATTTATTTCTCATCTTGCCATCACTGGGCGGCCTGCTTCCGACGCTCCGCTCCCGTGTGCATGTCCTCGATGCATATTGGGACGTACGACGTCCTACATCTGATGTAGGACGTCGTACGTCCTACATTCCCGAGATTGCGGAGGAGTTTATTAAAGCGAGCAGAGAGAAGCGGAGCGCGATTATCAAGAAGCTCACGAGCGGGAAGGATGAGGACGTGCGTCGCGAGAACCGTGACGAAGCGCTTGTTATCGTAAACGGTATCGAGGCAGCCCTGCTTCGCCAAGGCTTCGCAGGGCACGCCGCGACTCTTTCTGACATCGCGACATTGCGCGATTACTTACACGATCGTAGTGCACCGGTGAAGATGATTCTCGAGCATCTCTCGCTCATGACGCCGAAGAATTTGTTATAATCAGGTATATGGCATACGACTTTTCCAAATTAAAGGAGCAGATTAAAGAGACCGATGAGTGGCTCGTGCGTGAGCTCACTGGCGTGCGCACTGGCCGTGCGACCCCCACGCTCCTCGATGGAGTAAAGGCTGAGGCCTACGGCACCCGCTCGCCGTTGAAGGATATCGCCTCGGTCTCGGTCGAGGATGCACGCACACTCCGCATCATCCCCTGGGACAAGGAGCTCATGAAGGCTATCGAGAAGAGCATCACCGATGCCGATCTCGGCGTGGGCGTCTCCACTGACGACCAAGGGATCCGCGTCTCCTTCCCCGAGCTCACCAGCGAGCGGCGCACCCAGCTCTCTAAGATTGCCGGCGACAGGACCGAGCAGGCGCGCGTGACGCTCCGCGGCCATCGTACCGAGGCGATGAAGTCGCTCGACACCGCAGAGAAGGCGGGTGGGATGGGTAAAGATGAAGTCGCTCGGCTCAAGGCAGAGGCGCAGAAGTTGATTGATACCGGCAACGATGCGCTCGCTGCTCACCTCGATAAGAAGGAAGTAGAAATCTCGCAGTAATGAGCATTCTTATTTTCATCGTTGTTATCGTCGCACTGATTGTGGTGCACGAGTTTGGACACTTCGTGGCGGCGAAGCTCTCGGGGATGCGCGTAGACGAGTTCGGACTCGGATATCCGCCGCGCGCGCTGGTCATCGGGAAGATTGGAGAAACGGAGTACACGCTTAACTGGCTGCCCTTCGGCGGCTTCGTGAAGATCCACGGCGAGAACGGCCTTCTCGATGATGTTGTCGACACACGTTCCTTCACCGCGAAGTCGCGGCCGCTACAAGCTATCGTGTTGGTCGCTGGCATCGCGATGAATCTCCTCTTCGCTTACGTACTTATCACCGGAGCACTTGTCGCCGGTACCCCCCGCGCGCTCGGAGAAGGCGAGCTCGCGAATGCACGCGACGTCAAGCTCGCAGTGGCAAATATCCTCCCCGGATCACCCGCCGCGCGCGCGGGGCTCGCCGCTGGGGATTTTATTATTAGCGCACAGGGCTCCACGGGACAGTGGAGCCCCTCGACTTCGCTCGGGACAGGCGCTACTGCTCCGAAGAGTTTTTCATCATTTATCGCTGCGAATGGTAAGGAAGCGGTTACGCTCGATATACAGAGAAATGGGGGAAAGCAGATTATCTCTACGACCCCGAAGCAGGGCATCGCGACGAGCGATCCCTCTCGCTACGCACTCGGGATTGAGATTGTCACGGTCGGCACTGTGCCAATCTCGCCCGGCGCCGCCCTCGTCGAAGGAGCGTCACTCACCTGGGGCGCGACCAAGCTCACTGCCCTCGGACTCTGGCATTTCTTCTACGGTATCGTCACTTTTTCAGCTGACTTCTCGCAGGTGGCAGGACCAGTGGGCATCGCGGGTGTGGTCGGCTCTGCCGCCACCCAAGGGCTTGGCGACCTCCTCTCGCTCGTGG
>JAHFMR010000020.1:0-2064 GCA_023267755.1 bacterium | reverse complement strand
TATCTCTATCAATCTCGCACTCATTAATCTAATCCCTATCCCGGCGCTCGACGGTGGTCGTCTCCTTTTCGTCATTGTCGAGGGAATCATTCGTCGCCCAATTAATCCCCGCATCGTTCAATCAGTCAACGCGGTCGGCTTCGCCTTCCTCCTCCTGCTTATGTTTGTCGTCACTGCACACGATATCTTAAAGATTGTCGGTTGACCGTTGTTTTGCCCCAGACGGGACGGGGGCGTATACTGTCTCTATGCGACAATCACAGCTCTTCACCAAGGCGCGGCGCGAGGCTCCGGCGGACGAGGTGTCTAAAAACGCCCAGCTTCTCGTGCGCGCGGGCTATGTGCATAAGGAGATGGCCGGTGTCTACTCCTACCTCCCGCTCGGCCTTCGTGTGCTCACGAAAATAGAAAATATTATCCGTAACGCGATGGACGCGATTGGTGGCCAGGAAATCCGTATGGCGACGCTGCACCCGTCGGAGAATTGGAAGGCGACAGGCGGATGGGATGCGGTAGACGTACTTTTCAAATTACAGAGTCGTACTGAAAAGGAATACGCGCTCGGCCAGAGTGAAGAAGAAATCGTGACTCCAATCACCGCAGAGTTTGTGCAGTCATATAAAGAGCTTCCCGTTGCCATCTATCAGATAGGGCAAAAGTATCGCGATGAATTGCGTGCCAAGTCCGGCATCATGCGCGGTCGTGAATTTGGCATGAAAGATATGTACAGTTTCCACGAGACACAGGAAGATTTTGAGCGTTTTTATGAAATCGTAAAGCAGGCGTACCTCACCGCGTACACTGAAGCTGGGCTTACAGCGAAGGTTACTGAAGCTTCCGGAGGGGCTTTCTCTGAAAAGCTTTCATATGAGTTTATGGTACTCACTGATGCTGGCGAAGACGATATCGTTTACTGCGAGCACTGTACGCACTGTGCGAATATCGAGGTAGCAAAAGAGAAAGAAGGGGATGTCTGCTCGAAATGTAGTAAGGGGAACTTGAAGGCAGCGCGTGCATCTGAGGTCGGCAATGTGTTTGACCTGGGTCAGAAATACCCGAAAGCATTCAGCTTTACGTTTAAAGATAAAGAAGGAAAGGATCAACATCCAATCGTCGGCTGTTATGGATTTGGCACAACACGGCTCATGGGCGTCATCGTGGAGAAGCTCTCCGACGAGAAGGGGCTTGTCTGGCCTGAGGCAGTCGCGCCGTTTGCGTATCATCTCGTCTCGCTCGGACACGATGGCGACGAAGTGTCCAAGGCGGCAGACGCGCTCTACAGCGACCTCGTGAAGGCAGGTGTCGAGGTGCTCTATGATGATCGCGATTTGCGCGCTGGCGAGAAGTTTGCTGAGAGCGATCTGCTCGGAGTTCCTAAACGTATCGTGGTGGGGAAGGAGGCAGTGACTACTGGCGAGTTCGAGGTGGTCGACCGCGCGACGGGAGTGATGGTGAAGCAATCGCGAGAAACGCTCCTCGGGTAGGTATGCCGCGGTTCTCAAAGAGCTTACTCTTCAGCAACGATATCGCGATCGATCTCGGGACGGCGAATACACTCGTCTATGTACGCGGCAAGGGTGTCGTGATAAACGAGCCGTCGGTCGTCGCGGTCAATGACAAGACGCACCAAGTAGTCGCGGTGGGGAAGGAGGCTAAGACGATGCTCGGTAAGACTCCTGCGCACATCCGGGTCGTGCGCCCGCTCAGCCACGGCGTTATCTCTGACTTCGAGGTGACCGAGGAATTGCTCACCTACCTCATCAACAAAGCGCAGAACAATCGGGTACGCCTCTTCGGCCCGCGCGTAGTGATAGGCGTGCCCACGGGCGTGACCAATGTGCAGAGCCGCGCCGTGCGCGATGCAGCGAAGAACGCAGGTGCGCGCGAAGCGATTATTCTCGAGGAGCCGGTGGCGGGCGCTATCGGCGCGAAGCTGCCAGTCGCAGACGCAGTGGGCACGATGGTGCTCGATATCGGCGGTGGCACGACCGACATCGCGGTCATCGCGCTCAAGGGAGTTGTGGCATCTAAGAGCTCACAGGTCGCTGGAGATCGTTTTAATGA
>JAHFMR010000004.1 GCA_023267755.1 bacterium | reverse complement strand
CCGGCGTCACTACACTCGTGCTCGGCGGTACGGCACTCCTCATCGCTGTCCAAGTCACGCTCGACCTCGCGCAGAAGCTCGACGCACAAATTTCCCTCCGCGAATATTAGAAAGAAAACAAAACCGCCCCGCTAGTAGCGGGGCGGTTTTGTTTTTAGCCGGAAATGCTAGAGTAGGCAGATGGAAAAGCCAATCGTATTCTTCATCGGGAAGCCGGGGAGCGGGAAGGGGACACAAGCGGAGATTCTCACCAAGGAGACCGGCTGGCCGGTGGTCGGCACGAGCGGCGTGATGCGCGAGATTATCGCCACCGGTACTGCCGCTGGTCATAAGCTGAAGGAGACGATGGACAGCGGAGGGCTCGCTCCACACTGGATAGCTATCTACGCGTACCTGAAATCACTCTTTGCTATCCCTGACGACGGCACGGTCATCTTCGACGGCACGAGCCGGACGCGCCCAGAGGCAGAGGTGGTCGCTGACTCGATAAAGTGGCTTAACCGCCCGTTTTATATCTTTCACCTCACCGTTCCCGACGAGGAGGTGCACGGACGCATCGCGCTCCGGCGTGAGAGCGGATCTCGTGTTGACGACCACCCCGAGGCGGTCGCGAAGCGGCTCGAGGCTTACTACGAGAGTACTGACGGTGCAATAGACTACCTGCGCCAGCAGGGTGTTCTTACCGACATCGACGGCCATCGCCCGCGCGAGATTATCGCCGCAGAAGTTCGCGGTATCCTCACTATCGAATGATTATCACGAGCGACAAAGAGCGGGAGGATCTTATCGAGGGAGGGAAGCGCCTCGCGGCGGTGCTCGAGGCACTTCGCGCCAAGACGGCTCCTGGCGTCACGACCGAAGAGCTCGACGCACTCGCCGAGCAGCTGATACGCGATGGTGGCGACACACCCTGCTTCCTCGGCTATACACCCGAAGGGGCGAATCGCCCTTACCCGGCGACGCTCTGCGTCTCTATTAACGACGAAGTGGTGCACGGCATCCCGAATGAAGAAGCACGAGCGCTTAAGGAGGGTGACATCGTTGGGCTCGATCTCGGTCTCACGCATAATGGCATCATCGTCGACGCGGCTATCACGGTGCCGGTTGGGGCGATAAGCGAGGAGTCGAAGAAGTTGCTCCGGGCGACCGAGGCGGCGCTCGCCGCGGGTATCGCTGCCGCGAAGGTGGGCGGACACGTGGGCGACATCAGCAGCGCGATACAGAAGGAGATAGAAGGTGCCGGCTTCAAGGTGGTCAAGGAGCTCGGGGGTCACGGCGTGGGTGAGTTGGTGCACGAAGAGCCCTTCATCCCGAACTACGGTAAAGCAGGCGAGGGCGAGGAGCTCTCCGAGAGAATGGTGCTCGCGCTCGAGCCGATAGCGAGCGCAGGTAAGGCGGCAGTGGTGCTCGCCGCCGACGGTTACACCTTCCGTACCAAAGACGGCAGCCGCTCTGCGCACTTCGAGCATACTATCTTGCTGGAAAAGGATGGAGCGCGTATTATCACTGCATAGCCGTTCGCGGCATTTATTTTTATAGCTATGACACATCCTAAAGAAGAGACGACACTTATTATAGTGAAGCCTGACGCAGTGCATCGCGGACTCGTGGGCGAGGTGGTGACCCGGTTCGAACGGAAGGGGCTCAAGATTGTGGGGATGAAGATGGTCCAGCTCGAGGACGCGCTTATCGACGCGCACTACGCACATATTAAGGACAAGCCGTTCTTCGGCGGCATCAAGACCTTTATGAAGAAGTCGCCGGTCATCATTATGGCGCTCTCGGGAATCGGCGCGGTCGCCGCCACACGGCTCATTGTGGGGCCGACCAAGGCCTATGAGGCTCCGGCGGGGACTATTCGCGGTGATCTCTCACTCTCGACACAGTCGAACATCGTCCACGCGTCTGACAGCGTTGAATCAGCAAAGGTGGAAGTGGAACGTTTCTTCGGCAGTAAAGAGATTCTTGAATATAAGCGCAACGACTTCGACTTCATCAGTGCGGAGGAGGTGTTCTAACTCGCATAAGTGATAGCCAGAAAGCCCCGCAGATACGCGGGGCTTTCACGTTTTCCACAGGACCGATTGACACGGGGTGTATAGTTATAAGTGGAGCTGTTCTTGAAAACGCAACTTGCCGATATATTGGGATTCCAAATATTCGTACGTTCTGGTCGAGTGCCTCACGCGTTCCGAGGAGCCTGCGATAGGATACCCACCTGGCAAGACAAAGTTGCTACACGAGGACAGCCCCGCGAAAAAACCCATCCCGCTTACAGCATGGATGGGTTTTTTCGCGCCCCGTGTATAATGCTGGAAATGGAGAAAATACCCGCAGCAGAGGAATTTGCCGAAATACCGGACCCAGAAGAAGATGCCGTCGAGACTGCTTCTGAAACTCCCTTTGAGCAATTAACAGAAGTCGATTTGATACGTGCAGCAGAAAAGGATTTCCCGACTATTCCAGTGCTTGATACCCGACTAAAAAGCCTTGGTTTAGAGGAAGGAGGTACATACTCAGACCAATGGAATGACCGATTAGCAGAGTTTATCGAAGAAGAGAAGAACATTTCATCTAGTGGTTCTGTAGAGTTGTATCACGGGTTAAATGGAGGCATGGAGGGCGCGCTAGCTGTTTTGGAATCCCCCGAAAAAGGAGTGCAACAAAGAAGCGGCCCTTGCCTTTCTATTTTTCCGGTTGGCCAGTTTTGGAAACCTGGTGATGCTGGCTTTAGATATTCTGTGCCAAGAGAATTGATTCAATTCCCAGGCGAAAGTAATCCGGGGGCAAAAGTCCGCATTGACGAGACAGGGACTGGTTGGCTTATCAACGGCACTGAAGCATTGCCTCTCACTGATTTTAAAGGGGATATATTGCGCACCCCAAAACTTAAAGATGTGTACCGTGATGAAGTAGAACACAGCTTCGACTCTTCAATTAAGCCGATAGGAACAGAATTGGTTCCGCTCACGGAAGAGGAAAGGGAAACAGGAAAGAAGATCAAAGAATTACTAAATGGATTTTCAGAAACTCGAGATAAAAAAGAAGTTGAGCGACTAAGAGCCGCTTTGGGTATTAGCGATACACCATAAGCCGCCCGATGGGCGGTCCGTGCTATGATAGCCGTCATGAAGAAGGTCAAAAAGATGACGAAGAAAGAGCCGACTATATCGGACGTGATGGGAGTCGTAGATGGACTGACCGGCAAGATGGATAGTCTGACTGAATCTTTGCAGGATTTAACTGAGGCTGTGCAAACCGGTTTTGCTCGGAATGAAGAAAAGTTTGATCGGCACGAGAAGATCATCACCGCTTTATACGAGGGACAAGAGAATCTCACTGATCGACTGAATGATATCGATCGACGGCTTATCAATACTCAAAACAGAGTCGAAGATGTCGCCGAGATGCTCGAGGAGAATGGTGAACAGATCTTCGATCACGAGCGTCGCCTCTTACGGGTCGAGAAGGTTGTAGCGTAGCATAGAGAAATGATGCGTCTTACATTCTGTGGCGGAGCGGGGAAGGTGACGGGGTCTAATTTTTTGATTGAGGGCGCACACGGAAAGCTCTTAGTCGATTGCGGCATCGAACAGGGCGGCGACTTTGCGGTAGAAGAGGTGTATGGGCCATTTCCCTACGACGCCAAGACGGTGGATGCGCTCGTGGTGACGCACGCGCATCTCGACCACGTAGGGCTTATCCCGAAGCTCGTCCGGGACGGTTTCCACGGGAAGATCTATATGACAGCGCCGACCAAGGATCTCGCCGAGCTCATTATGCGCGACTCGGTCGGTATCCTCGGGGAAGAAGCCTCCCGCCTCGGCCGACCGCCGCTCTATCAGGAGCAGGACGTCGATGCGGCCTGTGCGCTTATCGAGACACTCGACTACCATCAGGAAAAGGAGGTTGCACCCGGACTCTCGGTCTACCTGCGTAACACGGGCCACATCCTCGGCTCGGCGAGTGTGCGGATTACCGATGAAGAGGGTGTCACACTCGCGCTCACGGGCGACATCGGCAACTCACCCTCGCCGCTCCTGCCCGACTGGGAGCCAGTACCAGACGCCGACGCGCTCCTGATGGAGAGCGTTTATGGCGACCGGAATCACCCAGAGGTGAAGCGGCGTGTTGAGATCCTGCTTGAGGCACTTAAGGCGGCCATAGCGCGCGGCGGTACTATCCTCATCCCCGCCTTCTCGCTCGAGCGCACCCAGCTGATGCTCTACGAGCTCTCCAACTTCTTTTCTGCAGGCGACCTGCCCAAGATCCCCGTCTTCCTCGACTCACCGCTCGCGATACACGTGACCGCGGTGTATGAGAAGTGGGGGATGACCTATTTCAAGAGCGAGACCGAGGACGAGATGAAGCGAGAGGGGAGCATCTTCGAGTTCCCATTCTTGAAGCAGACTCTCTCGCGTCAGGAGTCAGCGGCGATAGAAGAGGTGCCGGGACCCAAGATTATCATCGCTGGCGCGGGGATGAGTCACGGCGGCCGCATCGGCCGCTGGGAGACGCGTTACCTGCCTGACCCCTCCACAACGCTCTTTATGGTCGGCTACCAGGCACCCGGTACTCCGGGGCGGCGGATGATGGAGGGCGCCTCGAGCGTGCGTATCAGCGGGAACGATGTGCGGATAAAGGCCAAGATAGAAAACCTGGAAGGCTGGTCAGCGCACGCCGATCGCGACGAACTCCTCAAGTTCGCAGAGGCAGCGCTCGCAGGAAAGCGGACCAAGACGATTTTTGTCGGCCTCGGCGAGCCCTCTTCCGAGCGATTCCTCGCGCAGCGCATCCACGACTATCTCGGCGCCCGCGCTGTGGTGGCTGAAGCGGGGCAGATCTGGGAGATTACCAAAGAGTCAGTGACGAAGATGTAAATCAAAACCGCCCGTAAGGGCGGTTTTGAGTATTTAGACGACCTGTTTAGAGATGCGTTCGAAGATCTCGGGGCGATCAGAGGCAAACTCGGCGAGGACCTTACGGTCGAGACCAAAGCCAGCCTTCTTCAATTTGGCAATGAAGACAGAGTAGGACTTGTGTCCGGCCTCGCGGACCGCGGCGTTGAGGCGGACAATCCAGAGCTGGCGGAAGACCGTCTTCTTGTCGCGACGATGGGCGAAGGCGTAGCGGCCGGCACGCATAAGCGCCTCGTGCGCATAGTTCTTCTTCTTAGAACGGAGGCCGCGGTAACCCTTGGCTCGCTCCAAGACATTGTTGCGCTTCTTAAGCGCCATCACCCCTCCTTTGATTCTTGTCATACGGTATTAATTACGAGGATTAAGCACCGGTCGCCGGCAGGAAGCGGCGGCGGACCTTTGCGGTAAGAGAAAGAGTGACCGTGCGGCGTTTTGCCGAGCGCGATGAGCCGCTCTCCTTTGCATTGAAATGGTTCTGACCCTTGGCGCGCGCAACGAGCTTGCCATTGCGAGTGACGCGGATTCTCTTGGAATAAGATTTATTGGTTTTCATTTTTCGGTTTGGATTCTTTCTCACGCTTCGCTTGAGCTATCAGGTCTCGCTCGATAACGCCAGCAAAGCCCTTGGGGCTCCGCGCTATTGGCTCAGCGACCTTATAAGCATACGGGACACGGAGAAGAAATTTCTCAAGGCGATCCTTCAGGAACTTCTCCTCCATACCCTTGTAGCGGCCTTTCAAGAAGAGTTCGGCACGCACCCGGTGGCCCTCGGCGAGCCACTCGGCGGCCTTCTTAGCCTTCAGCGCCATATCGCCGTCTCCGGTACCCACCTTGATCTGGACCTCCTTGGTTTCCGAGACTTTTACCTTGGCTTTTGCTGCCTTTTCCTTCTTACTGCGCTCGTATTCAAATTTACCATAATCCATAATCTTCGCAACGGGCGGGACGGCCGAGGGCGAAATTTCGATAAGATCGGTCCCGGCGGTCTTGGCGGCCGCCAGAGCGGCCTCGAGGGAGAGGACGCCCAAGTTTTCACCCTGTGCGCCAATAACGCGCAGTTCTTGTGCGCGGATCTCGTTATTGATGCGAATTCGGTCAGTAGCCACTGGAAGTACTCGCTACTATAGCATAAAAACGAGCGAATACGCAACTTCTGCCGAGATAAACAAAACGCGCCGACCCTTGAGTCGGCGCACGGATAAGACATCATCAGGCGGATAGGGCCTGTGGAGCAAGTTCCTCGACAGCTTTCTTCAGAGCGAGGAAGTATTTCGCCCAGAAGTATGCCTGCGCGGGGTAGGTGGCGCGCACTTCGCGGCTGATGCCAGGCTTGCCGAAGTGCTGCTGGAATTCCTCCCAGATCGGATCGTACTCCTCATCGGTCAATTCGGTCTTCGGGAACAGGCGCAACAGATCATGGTCGGGGTTTGCTTTGTACAGTTCACGTGCCATCTCGATAGCCAGTTCTTGGCCGTCGGCGACTTCGTCGCTATCACTCACAGTCGTCTCCTTAGATTGCGGATCAAATCGTCCAGCGTGAGTAAAGCACGAAGTGTCTACCGCGTCAACTGACTCGGATCGGAGAGGACGATCTCGGCTTTTGGCTTCGCTTGACACAGGATAGTATCGCGCTACACTGTGGGTATAAAGTGCCGCAAGGCTCCGAGAAGCCCCGCCAATTGGCGGGGCTTCGAGTTTTCATAGAAACGATTTGAGCGCCGTTCTGATTCCATCAAGAATCTCACTGTTAAGTTCGTACAGCTTTCGTCGCAGTCTCTTCACACTCATCAATCGGATTTGCGCGAGAATAGCAGAGACTTTCTGATTGTGCGGATCAGTAAAATTGAAATAGAAGTCGAGCGGCTTCTGTTTTGTCGAGAGAGGAACGCACCAAAACATATGGTTGTTGAATTTTTTGATAACTAAAATTGGTCGTGAGAAATTATCGCCACCGCCATTCTGTTCAAATCCGACATTCCGGCCAAGATTACTCATCCACACTTCACCTTCTTTTGGGAATCTGTCTGGGGCATCAGTCTCGCTATCGATCTTCTTTTTAATTTCGTTCCAAGAGTCAAAATCTTTCATACGATGATTTTATCACTCAATCTATTTTGTGAGCTGGCTCGGGTCGGAGAGGACGATCTCGGCTTTACCTTGATAGGAGGAGATGGAGCCGGTGAGGGTGATAGTCTTGCCGGCGAGGGAAGAGAGGTCGCCAAATGCTTTTACATCGTCAGCGAAGATGACACCCGAGAAAGGGCAGGTCTTGTAGCTCTTACAGAAATCGAGGAAGACCGTTCCGCTCGCCGAGGTATAGGCCTCGACGAGCGTGCCGCGCACGCTCGCGGTAGCGCCGATGTGTTTAGCGGCTTCAGTATAATCGATAGTGCCGATAGAAATATTCGTGGCCGCTCCCGCGGCCACGCTGTTGCCCTTGTAGGCATCGAGTAGTCTCGTCAGGATATTCTCATATGCCTGCCGGAGACCTGGGTCGGTGCCTATTTCGAGAATCTCATCGTTCACGTTTGTCGCGGAGCTGGTCCAGTTGTAGCTTCCGAGTGCATACGCCGAGTCGGTGACGAGAAGCTTGATATGCATAATGCCATTACCACTCGCGTGCTTCTGTGTTTCGATAGGAATACCGGCAGTAGCAAGCTCGTTCATAATCGGCTTATCGTAGCTCTTAGCACTCTCACCGGCGTCGACGAGCCCGCGGACCTCGACACCGCGTTTCTTGGCCGCCACGAGTGCATCGGCGACATCCTTGAGTGTGAATTCGTAGATAGCAAAATAGATATGCGTCTTCGCCGCGTCGATGAGCGCAATAAGCTCTTTATCATTACGTTTCTGATCAAGACTGTATATGACACGAGTAGTGCCAGTAAGTGGCACAGTGACGGTCTGTACTGGTATCGCGACACTTGCGACCTGTCTGGGAGCACTATCGTTTCCGAGTGTATACCCCGCGCCGCCCGCGGCGAGCGCGAAGACGAGTGCAACGAGAGCACGGCTGAGGCGGGTGGACATATCGCCTAGTATATACGCCGGAAGACTATCCACAGAAGTGTCATTTCCGAAGCCGTGTATATTCAAACTACGTTAGCCATTCAAAAATAAACAATGAACATCATCGCAATTTCAGGCAGCTTGAGGAAGGATTCTTTTAACACGGCACTTCTACGTGCTCTGCCAGCGCTCGCACCTGAGGGGATGACGATTACCATCGCGGACATCAGCGCGCTCCCGCTCTTCAATCAGGAGAGCGAGGCAGCGTTCCCCGCGACAGCACAGGCGCTTAAAGACGCGATTGAGGCAGCCGATGGTGTCATTATCGCGACGCCAGAATACAACCGTTCAATCCCGGGGGTGCTTAAGAACGCTATCGATTGGGCGAGCCGTCCATGGGGACAGAACTCGTTTGCGGGTAAGCCGGTGCTTCTTATGGGCGTCTCGGTAGGGAAGCTCGGCACTGCGGTCGCGCAGAGCCACTTGCGACAGATACTGAACTATCTGGACACGCAGCTCGTGGGGCAGCCCGAGCTCTATCTCGGTCCCGCACAGGAACTCTTCGACGGCGCAGGGAGTCTGACCGACGAGGCGACGAAAGCATCGCTCGCGAAGGCACTCGAGGTGTTGGCTGCTCGCGTGGCGTGATACGCTACGGGAGATGGATATTCTCCCTAGCAATAAAGAAGAACAGGAGAAGGATATTCTCTGGTTCTTCGACTTAGCCCTCCTGCTGAAAGCGGTCAATGGCGCACTCGAGATTCTCGGGGCTGTCCTTATCCTCCTCGTACCGCCGGCGTTCATCTTGAAGATTGTCGAATTCACGACGAGCGGCGAGATAGCCCAAGACCCGGGTGATGTCATCACAAACATTATTCGGAGTGCGGCGCAGACGTTTACCGTGCATACGCACTATCTGCTCGCGCTCTATCTCGTGCTTCACGGTGCGATAAAGGTGGTGCTCGTGATGGGCATCTTCGCAGGGAAGCGCATCGCGTATCCGCTCTTTATGGGGGCGCTCGCTCTTTTCGGTATGTATGAAGCGTATCGAGGCTTCGTACTCGGGGACCTCTTTCTACAAGCGCTTGCCGTGTTCGACTTCTCGGTGCTTATTCTGACGTCGTATGAGTATCGACGGCGATATCCGTCGCTTCCTTCTTAGCGAGATAGGCGTGGATATTGTGCCGTGCGATAAGGAAGAGAGCAGCAAGCACGACGAAGGCGATTCCCCAGCGTATTTCTCGCATCCACTGCGTGGTCAGACTGCCGAAGAGAAAGGAGATAGTGAAGAGAAAGGTGGTCCAGACAGAGGTGGCGGCGATGACAGTCAGGAGGAAGGTAGAGAATGAGGAACGGAAGAAGCCGCTCGCGGTGTAGGCCGGGATGCGCGAGCCGGGGATGAAGCGCGCCGAGAACACGGTCAAGATGAATCGATTCTCTAGCCACGCACGGAATGGAGCGATGAAATCGTGATTCACATATCGGCCGAGACGCGGATGGGTGCTCGCGAAATAGCCGATGGAGTACATCGTGATATCACCGAGAATGATGCCGGTATAGAGGGAGCCGAGGGCGAGCGGCAACGGGATCGTCCCATCGGCGGCGAGGAGGCCGACAATAACGACGGTGGTGTCTTCAAGAATGAAAGTCGCAATGATAATCGCGAACGCGAGGAGAAGATAGCTGCCTAAGGCGCCGCCGATCAAGTGAGCGAGAAATGGAGAGGACTCAGACATCGGTACCGCTTATGGTATCAGCTTTTTCCTCATTTGCACTTGGATGGAGAGACGCGTATCCTAGGCCTATGAAGCGTCTCGGAGTGGTTTTCATCCTCATCCTCGCTTTCTGCGGCCTCGCAGATTCGCTCTATCTTACCCAGAATGAAGTGGCAGGAACGCCGCTTATCTGCAATATCCAGAATCTCTCCGGATGCAATCTCGTCGCACAAAGCGCGTACTCTCGACTCTTCGGCATTCCGCTTGCCGAGTACGGTGTCTTTTTTTACAGTGTTCTTTTCATCCTAGCGGCACTTGAACTCGCGCTTTTCGATCGTTTTCTCCGCCGTCTGCTCCAGATTGCTGCCGTTTTCGGGTTTATTTCCTCGCTCTATTTCACCTTCCTGCAGATATTTGTCATCAACGCCTTCTGCATCTACTGCTTTGCTTCGGCCCTCATCGAACTCGTCGTTCTCGTGTTCGCGAGTCTTATCGAGCCGGTATCAGGATGGAAGAAAGGTCTCCCGCCCCCGTCGTTGGCTCAAGAACTTCAGAAGGGAAGTTTGCCGATGCCGCCGACGGCGTAGCACACTATGCGAAATATCTTTCTTACACTCCTCGTCCTCGTTCTCGCACCGACGGGCGTTTCTGCTGCACACGTTCCTGCCTCTTTCTCTGTCGGCCGTTCGCTCGTCGTCGCAAGCTCTTCTCCCGGGAATGCCTACTTCGCCGGCCTCTCGGTCGTGAGCACCGCTCCCGTTGCGGGCGACCTTTCTATCCTTGGTGGCTCAATCATTTCGGCGGCTCCGATAGCGGGCGATGGGCTCCTCCTCGCTGGCTCGATAAACTCGCGCTCATCAGTGGCCGGGGATCTACGTGCTATGGGGGGCAGCATCCTTCTCGAAGGACCCGTCACTGGTGACCTCGCCGCCCTGGGCTATTCGGTTCGCGTTGCAAACCGCGTCTGGGGGAACATATTTATCGTCGCGGTGAATACGAGTGTTGAGGATGGAGCGTCCGGCCCCGTCACGGTATATGGTAACAATGTTGCATTGGCGGGTGAGTTCTCTGGCGATGTGAGAGTGGTCGCAACGGGACACGTCTCTGTCGGCGAGGGCACAACGATTCGCGGGAAGCTCTCATACGAGGCGCCTGAGGCGACGACAATTCCTAGCTCGGCGATAATAGACGGCGGCGTTGAGTATACGAACGCTTCGTACCTGCCTGACGCAGGCACGTCGCGCACGCTCGCGCTCTTGAGTGTCGGGCTTTTCCTCTTTGTGCGTGTTCTCGGGGCGCTTATCCTCGCTGGATTGCTCGCTGGCCTCTTCCCCCGACTCGCCGAGCAACTCACTGAACGTGTATATAGCGGACGTCCGCGCGACACGCTACTCACGATGCTCTTAGGCTTCGGGATCTCGGTGGCGACACCAGTCCTTATTCTCCTGCTCCTGCTCACCTTTGTCGGAATCTGGCTCGCGCTCTTTCTGTGCATCATCTACGCATTCCTCCTCCTGATTTCTTTCCTGTACGCAGGCATTCTTCTCGGGAGTGTCTTCGCAAGACGCTTCACCCGACGCACAGCAGTGCTGTGGCGCGACGGCGTGCTTGGTATGCTCGCGCTCTCGCTCGTATCGCTTGTGCCGGTCATCGGGCTCCTCGCGGTGACGATGCTCGCGCTCTTCTTGGTAGGGGCGTTCTTGCAGCTCTTCTTCCGTTTTGCATTTCCGCACAACGAACACGAGACAGAGCTCATATGAGCGTCGTTGAGCGCGCGTTGCGCGCTAAGAAGATAGTCGCGTACTTGAAAAAGGTGTATCCGGAGCCGAAAAGCGAGCTTATGTACCAAACACCTTTCCAATTTGTCGTAGCGGTGATTCTCTCGGCGCAATGTACGGACAAAGCGGTGAATAAGCTGACCGCAACGCTCTTTAAGAAATATAAGACCGTCCGCAACTTTGCAGGGACCAAGCCGCAGACTTTTACGAAAGAAATTTCATCGGTGCCATTTTTTAGAAATAAAGCGAAGGCGATTATCGGCGCCGCAAAGCTCGTGGAAAACCATTTTTATGGGCGCGTGCCCCGCAACGAGACGGATTTGGTCTCGTTGCCTGGGGTGGGCTACAAGACGGCGCACGTGGTCCTCGGTGAGCTCTTTGACAGGTGGGAGGGTATCGCTACCGATACACACGTCAAGCGCTTCGCGAAGCGCTTTGACCTCACTGACAATGATGACCTGAAGAAGATTTCAAAAGACCTTGAGGCGCTCATTCCGAAAAAAGACTGGAAATACGTGAACAACGGGCTCGTACTCTACGGCCGCTATGTCTGCCCGGCGCGTCCGCATGACTGCGCGCTCCACCCGCTCACCAAGCTCTATCCGCCCGCCGCCGCTCGCTGGCCGAAAGCGAAATAAGCTAAGATAAGGATTATGACAGCAACAGTCAAATTGCGGGTGAACGAGCCGTCGGTGACGGTCGCACACTTCCGTAGGGTCGTCTGGGCGTATTACAAGAAGCACGGACGGCATACGCTCCCGTGGAGGGCAACACAGGACCCGTACAAGATTCTCGTATCAGAGGTGATGCTCCAGCAGACGCAAGTAGAGCGAGTAATCCCGTTTTATCAATCCTTCATTAAGAAATTTCCAACAGCGAAGAAGCTTGCTGCTGCGCCGCTCGCCGAGGTACTCACTACGTGGCAGGGGCTTGGCTACAATCGTCGCGCGAAGACGCTGCATTCTGCAGCAAAAGAGTTAGTGGGGAAGAAGACACTCTCAGTCGAGGAGCTCGAGAAATTGCCGGGCGTGGGTCCCTACACTGCGCGCGCGGTCGCCGCCTTCGCGCTTAATGAAAATGTCGTTTTCGTCGAGACCAATATCCGCACCGCTATCATCCAGCATTTTTTCGCCGATAAGGAGGACGTGCGCGATGAAGAGATTGAAGAAGTGTTGCAGCGAGTTTTGCCGAAAGGGAAGGCGCGCGAGTGGTATAGCGCGCTGATGGACTACGGTGCATCGCTCAAGCGCTCGGGTATCTCGCATAACTCCAAGAGCGTGACCTACACGAAGCAGCCGGCCTTTACCGGCTCGCTTCGCGAGGCACGTGGCGCTATCCTCCGCGAACTCTCCCAGGGAGCGACCTCTTCGACGCGTCTCGCCAACCTGCTTGGCGACACTCGTCGCGCACAGATGCGTGAAGCGCTCCGCGCCCTCTTCACCGAAGGGTTGATAAAAAAAGAAGGCTCGAACTATGCCCTCGCCGACTAGCGAAAATCTTTGATAAGAAGCGTTGTGCCGGCGCCAGCGAGGGCAATAAAGCCACCTGCCAGGAGAAAGAACACGTGGTAGCTGCTTACGGAGAGGATGATACTGGCGATGATAGGTGCAACAACGTAGGAGAGCGGCCATGATGCGCGGAAGATGCTCATCGAGTTAATATCTTGTGCTGAGACGCGACGGAAGAAGTGCCCCTCGGTGGTGCTCTCGATGAGGGCGGCACCCGCGCGCGAGGCGAGCAGGATGATAAGGATGATGAAGAGTGGGGTGCTCGCAGAGATGAGGCTGATTGCGGCGAGTGCGCCGCCCGCGATAAGGAAGCCCACAAACATCATCTCCTTATCGCCGATAAAACGGTCGGCTACCCACCCGGCCGGGTACTCGAGGAGCACATACGGGATAAGCATCACCGAGAACATCCAGCCAAGACTCGACCACGGCATCCCGAGTTCGGTGTGGAGGTACACCGGGACATAGAAAGGTGCCCAGACGTAGAAGAGCCAGAGTATCTGGTGGCAGATCGTGACAGCGGAGAGGTCGCGATCGTGTGAGATACAAACGAGTGTGTCTCGCAGGTGGGCAGTCTTGGGGGCAGCCCCCTTGGGGAGATTGCGCACCGCAAAGAGAACGACAAAGGGGATGAGGACGATGGCGGCGGCGAAGAATCCGCGGCCGTAATCGTTTGTACTATCGAGCAATGCCCCGATAATGAGCGGCGCGGTGAAGACGCCGATATTCCACGCAGTGAGGAAGAGGGAGCGCACACGTCCCGCCGAGCCCTCTTCAGCGCCAGTGGCTTCGAGGAGGAGGTCGAGCTCGTAGGCGATGAAGGGCTCCAGAGCGACCGTGAGAGCGATGCAGAGTATCCCCACCACTGCGACGCCGGGCGCTGTCGCGAGTGCGAAGAGAGCAATCATCTCGGCAATAGCGAAAACGAGCGTGAGCTCCTGTGCGCCATAGCGCGCGACAAGGCGCGGCAGGAAGGGGAAGACGAGGAGCGCCGCGAGGCCGCCGAACGCTATAACGATACCGGTGGATGTCTCGGGGATGAGCGTGGAGAGGTAGGGGAGAAGGAGATAGACAAGGAGCGTCGAGAATATCGAGAAGAAGAAGTTCGCGACAAAAAGAATAATGCGCGGTCGCATAATACTCAGAACGATAACATAAAAAAGCGCGCCCCAGCAGAGCGGGGGCGCGCTTTTTTGTAGACTTTACATCCCTATGAGCACGGGAATCACCATCGGCGCTTTGTTGGTGCGCGCGAAGAGGAAACCGGCCATCACATCAGTGAGGTTGTTCTTCACATAGTCGAGGTCAATTGGGTTCATATTGCGGGTTGAATCCTCAATCGTCTTCTTAATCAGGACGCGGCCCTCGTTCAGGAGGTTCTGCGACTCGCGCAGGTAGACGAAGCCGCGGCTGATGATGTCGGGCGACTTGCGGAGCTTGCCGGTCTTGAGATTGACGCTCGCGATAATGACGAACATACCGTCCTTGGCGAGCGACTGACGGTCGCGAATCACGACCTCTTGAATATCGCCAATCGTGAAGCCGTCTACCACCATCGGTGCCGAAGGGACCTTCTGCTTATGCACGTTCATCTTCACGCCGTCTTCAATATCAATAACGATACCGTTATCTGGGATGATGATGTTCTCGCGCGGGAAGCCCGACTGCTCGAGCGCCTTCGCGTGGCAGGCGGTCATCGAGCGGTAGCCGTAGGAGGGCATAAAGAAGTTCGGATGCACCTGCTTGTTAATCCACACGAGCTCTCCGGTGTTGCCGTGGCCGGTCGAGTGCACGTCTGAAGAGCGATAGTGAATGAGGGAGACGTTGTGCCGATAGAGATTGTCCTTCAGCTTCTGCACCGAGATCTCGTTGCCCGGGATAACAGAAGAGGAGAGGACGATTGTGTCGCGCTCAGAGAGCGTGATGTACTTGTGCTGCTTGGTCGCGATGCGCATCAGGGCGGCGAACTCTTCTCCCTGTGCACCGGTCGAGAGGATGACTATCTTATCAGGCGGATAATTACTGATGTCCTGGGCGGGGATGAGCGTCTCCTTCTTAATCTTCAGGAGGCCGGTCTTCTCGGCTATCTCAAGGTTCGTTTTGATAGAGCGGCCCTCAGTGACGACCTTCTTTCCGAGCTTCTCAGCGACCTCGATGATGTGGATCATACGCTCGAACTGCGAGGCGAAGGTGCCGATGATAAGACGGCCGGAGACTGTCTTGATGATATCCTCGAGCGTCTGGATGACGCGCTTCTCGGGGATAGAGAAGCCGTCCTTCTCCGCGTTGGTGGAGTCGGCGATGAAGAAGATGTTCTTATCCTTGCCGAGGTCGCCCCACGTCTTCTGTTCCTTCTCCGAGGGGATGCTGTCATCGTGGTCGAGCTTCAAGTCACCGGTGACGACGACGTTGCCTTGCGGGGTCTCTATAGAGACACCCATCGAGTCGGGAATCGAGTGCGTGACCGGGAAGAACTTCACTCGTGTGCTGCCGATAACGACCGACTGGCCGACTTCGACAACGACCATTTCAGACTTGGGCACATCAGGATATTCCTCCTGGCGGCGTTGGATCATAATCGAAGTCAGATTCTGGGTGTAGATAGGCGGGGTGCCGAAACGTGGAAGAGTGAAGGGAATACCGCCGATATGGTCGAGGTGACCGTGGGTGATAATGACGCCTTTGACACGGCTCGCATTCTTTTCGAGATACTTTGTGTTCGGAAGGATGTAGTCCACGCCTGGAGAGGCGTCTTCGGAGACGAACTGGAAGCCGGCATCGAGGACGAGGATGTCGCCGGTGGCGCCCACTTCGATTGCAATCATATTGCGACCAACTTCTTCAGAACCGCCGAGCGGGATGATGCGGACCGTGGTCGGGCCAGCCGGCTCGGGGAAGTAGTCTGCCGTGCGTGTGGTGCGTGAGGGATTGGAGGAAGGGCGACGGAGAATGCGCTGAATGCGCCTGGTGGCGCTTCCGGGGCGGGCGGCGCCGTCGCCGCGGCCGGCCGGTGGCCGGCCGCCACGCTCGAAGCGGCGTGCAGGGCGCTCTCCTGTGCTTGTACTATGCTCATCGCTCGCGGGGCGAGGTGAACGAGGAGTAGAGCTTCGTCTCGGAGGACGGCTCGGCGCGGGAGATGGCGCGGGGGCTGGTGCTGGTGAAGGATTCATAGATTGGTTAATTAATCGGGCTTTTAAAATGAATAATATGTAAGACCCGTACGAAAATAGTTAACGATTGAGGTGGGCAAAAAAGGGCCAGACTGCGTCAGTCACGCGATACCACGACGCAACGGTGGCGAAGCGATCTGCAGGGATGATGATCTGAGGGAGCGTAACACCACGCAAGTTTTCCGGCACTGCGTAGGTGAAGTCTGGCGCGTAGATGAACGCAGCTGGGTAGTCGGCTGACACGGCGTCCTCGATTTTCTGCAGATTCGTCGTGCGGAGCGTGTCATCGGTAGAGCCGCGTGCGCTCTCAAGAAGAGAGTCGACCGTCTTGTTGGCATACAGTGCGATATTGAGTCCCGGATCATTACGCTCTTGCGAGTCCCAGAAGGCGTAGAGATCTTGATCGCGGCCGATGACCATTCCGTAAAGCAAAGCCTCATACTTGCGTGGACGGATGACGTTCTGCGAGAGGTCGCCCGGCTCATAAAGCTCGATATCTACCGGAATACCGAGTTTCTCCCAGTCGGCCTTCACCGCGCCCGCGACACTCTTTAGCTCCGGTACGTTCGAGGTACGTATCGTCACACGATCGAGCGTCTGCTTAGCACCCTTGGGAGCGGCGAGCTGCCAGAGGCGTGCGGCGCCATCATAGGTCCATCCGGCAGACTGGAGCACTTTTGCTGCAGTCGCCGTCGGATTATCCGATTGCGGCACAGGAGTCTGATTGACGTCGCCGCCGGGCGGTACGGGCCCCATAATAGGCGTCGCATATCCGTCGAGAACGTTCTTAACGATACTTTCACGATCGAGCGCGAGCGAGAGTGCCTTACGCACCTCGGTGCGAGCGTAAACTTGCTTTTCACTCGGATTGAAGAATACACCGAAGACGCGCGCATAAGGGGCGGTGAGTTTCTTCGAGGTGGAAGGAACGTCGTACACACTCTCGACAGCTCTACTTGCAAGTGCTCCCGCGAGATCCTCGGTGCGAGAATAGAAATTAACGTTGATAGTGTCGAGATACGGTCGTCCGAGGACGTAGCGCTGATTTGCGGTGAGCGAAACACTCTTGATAAGTCCAGACGCGTCTCGAGAAACGCTTGCGACCTTGAAAGGGCCGGCACCAACAGGACTCGTCTCGAGTGTGGAGAAAGGGAATTCTCCGCTCGAAACGTTCTGCCAGAGGCGCGCGGGGAGGATGCCGAGCGTGGTGAGTCCGAGAAACGGCGCGTAGGGCTTCGCGAGTGTGAAGCGGACGGTGCGTGCATCTACCGCGACGATATTGACGCCAGCCCAGTCTGCATACTCCGGGCTCTTCAGAGAGGGGTCCTGAGCCTTCTTTACCGTGAAGACGATGTCGTCTGCAGTGACTGGCGAGCCGTCTGAGAAGGTCACCCCCTTCCTCAAGGTGAAGGTATAAGACTTACCATCAGGCGAAATATCGTATCCCTCGGCGAGCACCGGGACCAGCGCGCCAATACCCGAGAGGCCCATCAGTCCGGCATAGGTGAGGGTCGCGAGATCGCGGTCGGCATCACTAATGGCGAGTAGCGGATTGATAAATTGCGGGCTCCCGAGCTCCCCCTCGGTGAGGCTCCCTCCATAAGTAGGGATCTCGATAAGAAGCGATTGCTCGAGAGCATAGAGGCTTAAGAGCGCTGCGATGCCCACCAGAGCCGCGAGAGAATAGAAGATGATGCGATCGCCGCTCGAGAACGCTCGTACGCGCTCACTCACTCGGTCGCAGGCGGAAACGTTCCAGGAACGTTGAAGATGCTCTCTCCAGGTGGAGCGCTCGTTGTCCATTATCCTACAAGGAGGAAGTTCACTATTGCTGCGAGTACGAGTAGCACCGCGATAACGATTGTCGCATTAAATAGGAATTTCTCAGCGCCGCGGCGCTTATAGAACGTTGACGCGAAATTGTCTCCTCCAAAGGCTCCCCCCAAGGTCGCACCGCGCTGCTGGAGCACGATACCGATAATGAGCAGGACTGAAA
The DNA here is from genome assembly GCA_023267755.1 of bacterium. Taxonomy (GTDB): domain Bacteria; phylum Patescibacteriota; class Minisyncoccia; order Phycocordibacterales; family Phycocordibacteraceae; genus C7867-001. The sequence continues at coordinate 56,986 of JAHFMR010000004.1, read as the reverse complement.
GGGTGACTTCCGCGTACGGCAGTGCCGATACGAGTGTCTCCATCTGTAAGAGGAAGGATAGCACAGGAAGGTCGCTCGACGCAACTTGCTTGTGGACGCATGGTTCCCTATACTCCTCTTATCAGGGCAGAGTGTTTATTCATTTATATATAGAGACTATGACAAAGAAGCTTTCGCTTAGGCCGCTTGGTGATCGTGTGATGGTGAAGCTCGCAGAGAAAGAAGGTGAGAAGAAACTCGCGTCGGGCATTATTATCCCCGATACAGTTGATAAGGAGAAACTTCTCAAAGGCGAAGTCATCACTGTGGGTCCCGGGAGGAAGACGGATGAGGGCAAGCGTGTTCCGCTCGACGTGAAGCCGGGTGACACAGTCCTCTTCAAGAAGCCGTGGGACGAGCCGATCAAGATAGCAGATGTTGAGTATTACGTGCTCCCGGAGTCTGAGATTATCCTCATCGAAAACTAATATGGCCAAACAAATTCTCTTTTCAGAAGATGCGCGCAAGGCGATTGCGCGGGGTATCGCGCAGGCGGCCCGCGCAGTCAAGATTACTCTCGGCCCCAAGGGGCGCAATGTAGTGATAGAAAAGTCGTACGGCGGCCCGCGCATCACCAACGATGGCGTCTCTATCGCCAAAGAAATTTCTTTCAAAGATAAGTTCGAGAATATGGGCGCCGAAATAGTGAAGGAAGTCGCGAGCAAGACTAATGACACCGCCGGCGATGGCACCACGACCTCGGTCGTGCTGCTTGAGGCACTCGTCGAGGAAGGACTCTCGCACGTGATGAAGGGAGCCAACGCAATGGCGATACGCGGCGGGATGGAGAAGGCGCGCGACGGAGCGCTCGCAGAGCTTAAGAAGATGGCGAAGCCAGTTTCAGGCAAGGCCGAAGTGAAGCAAGTTGCGAGCATCTCTGCAGAATCGGAGGAGCTCGGCAGCATTATCGCAGAGGCAGTCGAGAAAGTGGGTGCCTCGGGTGTCGTGACGGTGGAAGAGAGCCAGGGTATGGAGCTCTCCTATGCAGTCGTTGAGGGGCTCCAAATAGACAAGGGCTATGTATCGGCCTATATGGTGACAAATCCGGAGCGTATGGAGGCCGAGATGAAGGATGCGGCGATCCTCATCACCGACAAGAAGATTGGCGGAGTGCAGGAGATCCTCCCGCTTCTCGAGAAGGTGGTGCAGTCGGGGAAGAAGGAACTCGTTATCATCGCTGAAGACATTGAGGGCGAGGCACTCTCGACCTTCATCGTGAACAAGCTTCGCGGCACCTTCAGCGTGCTCGCTATCAAAGCACCGGGCTACGGCGACCGTAAGAAGGAATTGCTCGCAGATATTGCCACGGTCGTGGGCGGCCAGGTAGTGAGCAACGAGGTCGGTATGACCTTCGAGAACGCAACGCTCTCGATGCTCGGTAAGGCCGCGCGCGTGGTCGCGACTAAGGACGCCACCACGATTGTGGGCGGCAAGGGTAAGAAGGCTGATATCGCAGCGCGCGTAGCCCAGCTCACCGCGCAAATGGAGAATTCAGACTCGAAGTTTGATAAAGAGAAGTTCGAAGAGCGCATCGCGAAGCTCTCGGGCGGGGTTGCAGTCATCTCGGTGGGCGCAGCGACCGAGACGGAGATGAAATATCTCAAAGATAAGATTGATGATGCAGTCAAAGCGACCAAAGCCTCGATAGAAGAGGGTATCGTCCCTGGCGGGGGTACGGCACTCGCCAAAGTGGCGAAGAAGCTTGCGGCACACGAGGGGAAGATGTCGGCAGATGAGAAGTCTGGTTATGACATCGTGGTGCGCGCGCTTGAGATGCCTCTCGCGCAGATAGCGATTAACGCAGGTAAGGATAATTCGTCGGCTATTGTCGCGAAGGTGCAGGGAGGCAAGGTGAACGCCGGCTATAACGCGCTTATCGACGAAGTCGTCGAAGATATGCTCGCTGCGGGTATTGTTGACCCGGTTAAAATGCCGCGTATGGCGCTCGAGAACGCGGTCTCGGCTGCGGCTATCCTCCTCACCACCGAGGCGGCTATTGCTGACATTCCGGAGCCGAAATCGCCGCCCGCTGCGGGTGGCGGTATGGGCGGGATGGATTTCTAACAAAAAAGCCGGGAATGCCCGGCTTTTTTTGTGCAGAGAGGTCGTGTACACTGACGATATGAGCTTCTTTTCTCGATTCACATTTTCAGGATGGAAGTATGTACTCGCGGCGCTCGTCATCATTGGTGCTGGATACTGGTTCTTTGTGCAGAAGAGCGCATCTCCTTACCAATTCATCGCGGTGACGCGCGGCTCTATCATCCAGACGGTGACGGTGACCGGGAACACCACACCGATGAAGAGCGTCACACTGGGCTTTCAGAATACGGGCACCATCGCGCGCATTAACTACGGTCTCGGCGAGTACGTGACCGCTGGGGCGGTTATCGCTGAACTTTCCACCGCAAGTCTCTCAGCAGCACTGGAACAGGCACAGGCAAATGTAAGTTCAGGTCAAGCGGCACTCGACAAATCGAAGCAGGACCTCGCGAATCTCTACGCCAGCATCCCGGACGCATCGATTGACGCATATGCTAAGGCCACTGACGCGGTGCGTAACCAGCTCAACCAGTTCTTCTCCAATGCTGAAACGTCGAGTGCACAAATTACATACAACGTCTCCGACTTTCAATCTCAAACAGCGGCGCAGGCTACTCGTGTTGCTGCGACGACAGCGTTGAACGCCTGGCAGACCGAACTCGCGATGGGTGATCAGACCACAGCGAGTCTCGAAGCCTTGTCTAAGGACGAGCTCGGGTACCTCGCTACAGTGTGGCAGCTTCTCAATAACGTCTCGGCGACACTGAACAGCGCGTCCGGCGTCTCGGCGACGACACTCGCCGCTTACCGGACAAACGTCTCTACAGCACTCGCTGAGGTGAATACTGCCACTAAGAGTTTGAACACTATCTCGCAGACGATTGCTTCGCAGAAGTCGATTGTCGCACAGGCACAGGCGCAGCTGGCACAGGCGAAGGCCGGCGTTGCGAGTGCGAGTGCTAATCTAGGGAACGCGCAAATAGTTGCTCCAATAAGCGGCACTATCACGCAGCAGGACGCGAAGATAGGGCAGCTCGCGACACTCGGCACGCCGCTTGTCTCTATCATCGGCACGAGCGGGTTTGAGGTAGACGCTGGTGTGTCAGAGACCGACGTTGGGAAGCTCTCGGTGGGGGATGCAGTCTCGATGACGCTTGATGCGTTCCCCAACGAGACCTTCCTCGGATCAGTGTTTTACATCGCTCCAGCACAGACGAACACGCAGGGCGTCATCAGCTACCTGATTAAAGTGTCATTTAATAAAGCGGACCAGCGTCTGAAGAGCGGACTTACCGCCAATCTCACCATACGCGCCAAGCAAAACGACAATGTGCTCATCCTCCCGCAATACGCAATCCTGCAGAACGACAATGGCACATTTGTGCAGACGCTGGTGAAGGGCGTTGCTTCGACGAGTCCGGTGACGCTCGGTATCCAAGACCAGAATGGGAACGTCGAAGTACTCTCCGGCGTCACGCAGGGCGAGCAGGTGATTAATATCGGACTCAAGACGAAATGATCGATATTCGCGGCTTACAGAAGGAGTACACCGACGAGGAGACGCCGACCGTGGCACTCCAGAGCGTGACCTTCTCTATCGCGAAGGGCGAGTTTGTTTCTATTATGGGCCCCTCTGGATCGGGTAAGTCGACGCTACTGCAGATATTGAGTTTCCTCGACCGGCCCACCGGAGGGACCTACACCTTCCAAGGGAAGAGTATCGACGATATGACCGATCAAGAACTCGCGCACGTCCGCAATAAGGATATGGGCTTCGTCTTTCAATCATTCAACCTTCTTTCGCGACTTTCGGTCTATGACAACGTGGAGATACCGCTGCTCTATTCAGATATTCTCGCGGGAGAACGCACGGGACTGGTAGAGAAAGCGGTCCGCGCGGTTGGGCTCGAGGACAAGCTCTATACCGAAGCGGGGAAACTCTCGGGCGGTCAGAAACAACGAGTGGCTATCGCGCGCGCTCTCGTCACCGATCCGAACGTTATTTTTGCCGACGAGCCCACCGGCAATCTCGACTCCAAGTCGGGGCTGCAGATTATGGAAATTCTCGAGGCGCTTCACGAGAAAGGACGCACGGTAATACTCGTGACGCACGAGACACAGACGGCTGAATTTGCCGATCGCATTATCCGTGTGAAGGACGGGATGATAGAGAGCGACGAGCCGATACAGAACAAGCGCATCCATAACGGCGCACTTAAATAATATGCTTTTCCGAGACGCATTTAAGACTTCCACTCGCAGCCTCGCCCACGGCAAGATGCGTTCGGTGCTCACGATGCTCGGTATCGTGATAGGTATCGCTTCGGTCATTATCCTGATGTCTATCGGACAATCTGCGCAAGATCTTATTTTGAATCAGGTGCAGGGTATCGGGAGCAATCTTATCTTTGTGGTGCCGGGCGGCTCTGGAGGAGGTAAGTTCTCCGCGCCAGCTTCGTCACAAGGCATCATCATCACGAGCTTAGTGCAGCGTGATGTTGACGCCTTCATCCGCGAGCCGTCTATCACCGCAGCAGTCCCCGAAGTGCGTGGACAAGCTCAAGTAGTGTATGACAACAACAATATTAACGTGGGTTATGAAGGCACGGAAGCTGAATTCTTTACGGTGCGTAATATGCCGGTGGGCAAGGGACAGACCTTTACCAAGGGCGATGTCGAGTCCGGGGCACACGTCGCAGTTATCGGACCAGTGCTCGCCACCAAGCTTTTCGGTGCGCATCTCGATCCGATAGGGAAGACGATACGGCTTAAGGACATCTCGTTCCGTGTCGTGGGGGTGCTTGCTAAGGGGGGCACCGGTGCTTTCGGCGTCGATCAGGACAATATCGTCATTATCCCGCTCACCGTGGCACAGCGCCAGATGCTCGGCACCACCTACTTCGGCGATGTGATAATCGAAGCGGACCCGGATTATGATATCAACTTCGTCAAATCGCGTGTCACCTTCGTCCTTCGACAGAATCACGCTATCACCGATCCGAGCAAGGACGATTTCACTATTCGCACACAGGAAGACGCGCTCGCAATCCTCGGCAATATCACCTCTATCCTCACACTCTTCTTGGCGGCCATCGCCTCCATCTCGCTTATTGTCGGCGGTATCGGGATTATGAACATTATGCTGGTGTCGGTCACCGAGCGCACTCGCGAGATAGGCCTGCGTAAGGCGGTGGGTGCCACCGACCGCGACATCCTCCAGCAATTCCTCATCGAGTCGGTACTTCTCACCTCGGTAGGCGGGGTCGTCGGCATCGTACTGGGTGCGGCAGTCGTCGGCCTCATCTATTTTGTCCTGTCGAATTTCTTCTCTATCGGCTGGGTCTTTGCATTCCCGGTCTCGGCGGTGCTTCTGGGTCTCGGCGTGTCGACCATCGCTGGACTGGTATTCGGCATCTATCCAGCGCGCAAGGCAGGGAAGAAGAACCCTATTGACGCACTTCGGTACGAATAGGAAAATAAGCTATGGACTTTTTTGCTACTTCGAAAGTGAGTTACGAGCTGGCGTTTGGCGTTGGACTCGTTGCTTCAGTTTCTTCGTGTCTCGCGATTGTCGGCGGAGTCGTGCTGACGCTCGCGGCAAATTCAGCTAAAAGCGGCGGCTCCTGGCGAACACAAGCACTCTTTCATATCGGTCGGCTGGGCGGATTCTTCTTACTTGGAGGTCTTATCGGGGTCATCGGCAGTTCTCTGCACCTTAGTGCAACGACGAATGTTCTATTGGAAGGATTCGTTGCACTCGTGATGCTTGTTCTCGGCATCAGTCTCCTCGATCTCTTCCCGTCGGTAAAGAAGCTCCAGGTTAAGATGCCGAGACGATTTACTGAACTGGTGACGAGTTGGAGCACACTCGATCACGCGCTCGCGCCGCTCCTCTTTGGTGCTGGGACATTCTTCTTACCCTGCGGGTTTACCCAGTCGATGCAGCTCGCGGCACTCTCGACGGGCAGCTTTATGCAGGGTGCGCTCATTATGTTCTTCTTTTCGCTCGGCACCCTCCCGGTACTTGCGCTCATCTCGTTTGGCTCCTTCTCGCTCGCGCAGCAGTCGTGGAGAGGGACATTCTTCAAGATTGCCGGCGTTGCGATTATCACGCTCGCGATCTTCAGTTTGGTGAATATTCTCGCGGTACTCGGTATCATGCCTTCTTTCTCACAAAAACAGTCTTCGACAGCGCCGGTGGCGACACTTGTCGACGGGAAGCAGATTATCGATATGACCGCGAAGAGCGGGTACTCGCCGCGTGAAGTAGTGGCGAAGGCAGGTGTGCCGACACTCCTACGCATTACGACAAGCGATACCTATGACTGTTCCTCGACGCTCGTTATCCCGGCACTTTCATATCAGAAATCGCTTCAGCCTTCTGGTATTGAGGAAGTTTCTATCTCGGCAGAGCAGGCGCACGGCACCCTGCACGGCACCTGCGGGATGGGGATGTATGGATTCCAGATTATATTTGAGTGACGACCGCTGTGCACAGGGGGTCTCTTGGCGAGCTAAAAAAAGGTCATACTAAAGGGAGCGGGTTACCACCACCGCTTTAACCATCCTCTAATTCCTATGAAAGGACTACATGGTATCGCGTTCGCTCTCGTGATTATCGGCGCTCTCAACTGGGGTCTCGTCGCAGTAGGCAACTGGGCAGGCAGCAACTGGAACGTCGTGAATCTCCTCCTCGGCGCTTGGCCAACGGTCGAGAATCTCGTCTACTTGCTTGTGGGCGCCTCGGCGCTCGTCATCGGCTTCGGCCACAAAGCAGATTGCCGCACGTGCAATCCGGCAGGGATGTAATTTTTACGTCTCTCAAACAAAACACTCGCCGGCGTACGCCGGCGAGTGTTTTTGTCTGTCTGGTGCGGAGGGGGAGGGATTCGAACCCTCGATACGGTATTACCCGTATAGCGAGTTAGCAACCCGCCGCACTAGGCCTCTATGCGACCCCTCCGTGTTGCGTCACAATATCAAATTTAATGCGCGAGAGCGAGCGGGACGATATGTTCCGCGCCCGCTTCGCGGAGCGCGTCGATAGCTGCTTGGAGTGTGGCGCCGGTGGTGATGACGTCGTCGAGGAGCACATACGTGTGCTTGGGGTCGATAGAATGCGTGGCACGAAAAGCGTTACGCATATTCTCCTCTCGTTTCTCGCGCGGGAGCGATACCTGCGAGACAGTCTCGCGTGTGCGCACGAGCAGGGAAGCGTTAACAGTGAGATTAAGCTCCCGTGCCGCTCGTCGTGCCACTTCCTCAACTTGATTAAAACCTCGCTCTTTCCGCCGGGCAGTGCCGAGCGGCACGGGGATAATGAGAGACGTACGATTCCTATAGATATCATCACTCTCGCGGAGGTAGTCGGCGAGCACGAGGCTGAGCAGTTCAAAAGCGCGCTCGTTCCCGTGGTACTTCGCTTCGTGAATAGCCGCGCGCACGCGAGAGTCAGCGTAGGAGAGGAGTGCCGCTGTTCCCGGGCGAGTGTCGGAGACGAGGCGTGGGGCGACGAGCCCAAGGAATTCGTCAGTGGATATACCGCGAAGCGCAGCTTCATCGGAGCGCGGCGGGAAGAGGATGTCGAGAAAACGCCACATGGTATTATTCTCGCATGTCGTTTCTCGATTCTTTCTTCGGAAAAAAGGAAAAAAGCGTTCTCGGCGTGGATATCGGTTCGTCGTCCTTGAAGGTCGTCCAGCTGCGCAAGGAGCGCGGACAGGCAGTGCTCGAGACCTATGGCGAGCTTGCGCTCGGTCCCTATGGCGGATCGGAGGTAGGACAGGCGACGAATCTCTCGGTCGAACAGATTACCGAGACGCTGAGGGATCTTCTGCGCGAAGCAAAGGTGACAACGAAGAATTGCGGCGTCTCCATACCGTTTGCCCGCTCACTCCTTATCCTCGTCACCTTGCCGTATCGGAAGGACCCTGCAGAGCAGAAAACGGTCATCGAGCTCGAAGCGCGTAAATATATCCCTGTCCCGGTGAGCGAAGTGCAGCTCGACTGGTTTGTCGTTCCGAAATCAGACCCGGTGCAGCTTACCGAGGCCGATCCTCACGCAGCGAGCAGTGCTCCTGAGACAATCGACGTGCTCCTTGTGGCTGTGCATAATGACGAACTCGCGCTACTTCAGAGCGTTGTCACGAATGCAAATCTCACCGCGAGCTTCTATGAGATTGAGATCTTCAGCACTATCCGTGCCGTGGTCGAGGAACAGACGCGCCCAGTGATGGTGCTTGATGTTGGGGCTGCTTCGACGAAGGCGTATATCATCGAGTCGGGCGTCGTTGCGCTCTCGCACGCTATCAGTATCGGGAGCCAAGATATCACGCGTGCTATCTCAGTCTCGACCAATGTCTCTATCCCGCGCGCTGAAGCACTGAAGAAGAAGGAGGGTCTCGCGAGCCCAGGGACTACTCTTGAGGGGGGTGAGCTTGTGTTCTCGCGCATCTTCGCCGAAGCGCGTCGCGTCCTGGTGCAGTACGAGACGGCAAATGGGAAATCAGTGGGCTCCATTGTTCTCACCGGTGGTGGCGGCGTGACCAAGCAGCTCGGAGCGTACGCGAAGAACACATTTTCGATTGATGTGCATGTCGCCGATCCTTTTATGAAAACAGAAGCGCCCGCGTTTATGCGCCCGGTTCTCGAGGAGATAGGGCCTGAATTTGCGGTGGCCGTTGGTCTCGCCTTGCGCAAGCTAGAAGAGATATAAAAAGCAAGATGTTTTGCACAGACGTTGTCTAAGAGAGGCGCGTGAGTGCCGTATACTGAAGGGAAATGGACATTCCCCCAACGATACCGACTTCATTCGTACCGCGTTCGGCATCTGCGGCCGCGCAACAATCGCGTTTTGAGTTTACCGGTGGATATGCGCTGTTTGCTTACACTGTTCTGTGCGTTGTTTTTGTGCTCGCACTCGGACTTTTTGGCTATGACCGTGTTCTCTCCGGAATGCAGGTCACTAAGGAGGAGGCCTTGAAGGAAGCGAATGCGAAGATCGATCCCGCAACGGTCGAAGGGTTCGTGCAACTGCGCAATCGCCTCAACTCAAGCACAGCACTCCTTTCAAGCCATATCGCGCTCTCCGGGTTCTTTGCCGTTATTGAGGCACTTCTACCAACAAGCGTACGCCTCTCATCTCTTCACCTGTCGCTCGACGCGGCAAAGAAGGTGAAGATCGATGGCACCGGTGTGGCGAGGAGTTTCAACGCGCTCGCGGCGCTATCTGCCGCGGCTGCGAACGACGGCCGTATAAAAGATGCCATTTTTTCGAATCTCGTAGTAAATAAAGATAGTTCAGTCTCTTTCGTGCTTTCCGCGGCACTCGACCCAAAGGTCGTCGCTTTCATACCATGAACCACAACGTCATTCCAACGTTCGCGCTCATTATCGCTGCCGGGATATTGTTCGGGTACGCTATGCCAACATGGGCGGGCCCAATAACCGAGAAGCGAACCGCCATCACCTCAGATGATCAGGCGCTTTCCGCCGCGACAGCATACTCGAGACAGCAAAATGAGCTTGCCGCCGCGCGTAATGCAATCGATCCAGCCGATCTCGCGCGATTGGGCGTATTCCTTCCTGATTCGGTCGATAACGTCGGCATCATCCTTGATCTAAACGCGGTCGCGGCACGTAACGGGTTAACCCTCTCCAATATCGACGTGCTCGCAGCTTCCTCTGCATCTGACGCAAAAGGGAGCGCCACGCAGTCCTCGACGGCGAAACCGGTTGGTTCAGTCGACTTGTCCCTTTCAGCGGTCGGTACGTATCCTGCACTGCAGTCCTTCCTCCGTGGTGTCGAAAAGAGCCAACGATTGCTCGATGTTCGAGATATCGTCGTAAAAGGATCCGATACAGGCGTGTATACCTACCAGATGAAAATAACGCTCTATTGGCTGCGGTAACCCATATGATATGAAACCGAACATCGTACTCATCAGCATCATCACACTTCTCGTCGCTGTTGCGGCGTATTGGTTCTTCTTTACCGGGACAGGGAACCAACCACCTCTTTCCGTCGACGCGGGGGCTTCTTCAAGTCAGATGCAATTTGCAGCAGCAGTGGGTGAGCTGGAGTCAATTTCCTTTAAGACGAGCATCTTTTCGGACGCACGGTTTAACGCGTTAGTGGATATTGCAACACCGATCACTCCGGAGTCCTTCAGAAGGAGCGATCCGTTCGCGCCAACAGCAGCGTCAGGATCCTCCGTTCCGGCCGCACGTCCTGCAGCGGGCGCTGGGACTAGTGGGCCGAGCGACGTGGGTGCTCTCGGAACGAGCAGTCCCGCGACGAATACAACAAATCAATGAACCTCCTCGAATTACTTGTAGACAAGGGGATCCTGTTAGCGAGCGATCGCGCTTCTGTTGAAGCGTCGCTTGCTAAAAAAGATCGTTCTCTCGCGGATATCCTCGCCGATCGTGGTATCTCGCTCTCCGATGCGCTCCGAATAGCAGGGGAGACCTATGGGCTTCCTGCGCGCATATTGGGCGATCCTCCTGCAAACGAAGAAGTTTTCCGCTACATCCCAATCGATTCCGCTCGTCATTACGGCTTCGTCCCGCTCGGCATCACCGACGGCGCGCTTGAGATCGGCATCACCGATCCAGACAACATCGAAGCATTTGACGCGCTGCAATTTATCTCTGGGAAGACTGGTATGCCCTACAAGATTACTCTTATCACCAAAGAGGACTTCGATCGTGTGCTTGACGCCTATCAGAACCTTTCAGACGAGGTGGGGAAGGCGCTTTCTGAATACGAGACTGTCGCGAAGCTTACTGATGAGGCACACCCGACCCCTGCTGGAGGGACGCCCGTCTTAAACGATGAGGAATCACTTACACTCTCGACCGGCCGACACGAAACGCTTAAAGAGGATGCGCCGGTAACAAAGATCGTGTCGACGATACTCCGTTATGCTATCGAAGGGCGTTCGTCCGACATTCACATCGAACCGACGCCGACAAAGACGCGTATCCGATTTCGTATGGACGGTGAGTTGCACACCTCGCTTGAGTTACCGGGGAAGGTGCACGATGCGGTAGTAGCGCGCATCAAGATTCTCTCAAAACTACGTCTCGACGAGAAGCGGCAACCCCAGGACGGACGATTCTCGGTTACGATAGAAAATCGACGTATCGATTTCCGCGTTTCGACATTCCCGACCGAATACGGCGAGAAGGTTGAAATGCGTATCCTCGATCATTCCGATATGACAACGACGATTGAGTCGATTGGGCTCTCAAAGGGTCAGCTGGCGAGCATCCGCGAGATGATGAGAGCACCGTACGGCATCATCTTGATTGCAGGACCGACCGGATCAGGAAAGTCGACAACACTGTTTGCGATGCTCTCCGAGACGGATCGCGAAGGGAATAACGTCGTGTCGCTCGAGGATCCGGTCGAATACGAGATTCCTGGCGTCTCGCAGAGCCAGGTGCGGCCGGAAATAGGATATACATTCGCGAGCGGACTGCGCTCTATCTTGCGGCAAGACCCGGACATCATTATGGTCGGCGAAATTCGCGATAAAGAAACAGCCGCACTCGCGGTGCAGGCGGCTCTGACCGGGCACCTGGTACTCTCGACCATACACACCAATACCGCTGCGGGAGCAATTCCGCGTCTCATCGATATGGGAGTCGACCCTTTCCTTATCGCGCCAACCCTTGTTTCTGTCATCGGACAGCGCCTCGTTCGGAAGCTCTGCCCAGGAGCAGGGGTGCCTTTCCCGATTAAAGATAGTTTTAAGGCCTTTCTCGAACAGGATTTTGCAGATCTTCCGGAGAAATATCGCAAAGAATTGCCGGCGTTTACTGAATTTTATCGCGCAGGTTCGACTGACGAATGTCCAAGCGGAACGCGCGGGCGCACTGCTGTTTTCGAACTATTGCATATGAATAAGGATCTGGAGCAGGTAGTGCTCAAAGAGCCGGTTGAGGAGCGGATTTATGCGACGGCGCGCGCTGGCGGGATGCTGACTATGCGCGAGGACGCCATTATTAAGGCGCTCAAAGGAGAAATTCCATTCGAAGAGATTAATACGCTCGGCGGAAAGCTTTTCCCCGAAGGGGAAGGGGCTTGACTCCTGTAATGGGGTATACTTATCGTAATGGCATATCGTATTTTCCTAGTTGACGACGATAGATTTCTTGTGGATTTGTACGCAGTGAAGTTCCGCACGGCTGGACACGATGTGAGCGTGTTCAATAGCGGGGAAGACCTTCTTGCCGCGCTTCACAAAGCAGATACAAAAGCACCCGATGTCATTCTTCTCGACCTCATTATGCCGGGTATCGGCGGTTTTGGCGCGCTTGAGGCAATCCGGAAAGAAAACCTCGTCCAAGGTTCAAAGATAGTGATTCTCTCAAATCAGGGCCAGGATTCAGACCTTGAGAAGGCGAAAAAACTCCTTGCAGATGGATACATCATAAAAGCGTCAGCTATCCCGTCTGAAGTGTTCGCCGAAACTATTCGCACCATCGAATCAAATGCGCCTGCTGCCGGCGCCACTCGCTAGCGTCATGGCCGCTAACAAACGCCTCGAAGAACTGCTCGACGTCGTCGTCTCCCAGGGCGGTTCAGATCTGCATATCTTCGCCGGAGGATCGCCAATGCTCCGCGTTTCGGGTGCGCTTATCTCTCTTAATAAATATCCGGCGCTTACTCCCGCTGAGACCGAGGAAATGCTCAAGAGTATCGTGCCCTCGGATCGGTGGGCGACCTTTGAGAGGGATCAGTCTATCGACCTTTCGTACGCGCACCAGGCAGATCAGCGGTTCCGGGTGAACGGCTACTACGCGCAGGGAGCCACTGCTCTCGCGTTTCGACTCATTCCGCGGGCAATTAGCACCTTCACCGAGCTCAATCTCCCCACTATCCTCGAGGTCTTCACGCAGCGCGAGCAAGGGTTCTTCCTCGTCGTGGGGCCGGTCGGCCAGGGTAAGTCGACCACGCTCGCTACGATGATTGATCGTATTAACGATTCGCGCGCGGAACATATTCTCACCATCGAAGATCCGGTCGAGTACGTTTTTACGCCGAAACGCTCGCTCATCCACCAACGCGAAGTGCATATCGACACTCCCGACTTCCACGCGGCGCTGCAAGGCGCGTTTCGTGAAGACGTCGATGTCATTATGGTGGGAGAGATGCGCGACTACGAGACGATTTCATCGGCGGTGACGGCTGCCGAGACAGGGCACCTCGTGTTCTCGACCTTGCACACCAACAATGCAGCACAAACTATCGATCGCATTATCGATATGTTCCCGGCTGAGCAACAAGGACAGGTGCGAGTGCAGCTCGCTGGAAGTCTTGCCGGTATATTTTCACAGCGGCTTATCCCGCGTGTTTCAGGAGGACTTATTCCAGCGTATGAGCTCCTCATCAACAATAATGCCGTAAGTACGCTCATCCGCGATGGGCGGACGCACGAGATAAGCACGGTTATCCAGACATCTTCACAAGAAGGGATGATCGATATGGATCGTTCACTCGCCGAGCTGGTGCGACGTGGCGAAGTGACCGCCGAGCATGCCTACGAACACGCGATGGATCCGAAGACCTTCGAGCATTACCTCTAAATTATGCTTTTTAAGTATCACGCGATTGATCAGGATGGGCACGAGCGAGAGGGGACTATCGAAGCCCCTTCAAAGGAAGCCGCGATCCCCGCTCTTCAACGTCGTAATCTCATCATCTCAGCGATTACGTCTGCCGAGGAGCGTTCATTTTTAGAACTCAAATTCTCATTTCTTGAGCGCGTATCGAATAAAGAAATAGTTATCCTCTCGCGTCAGATTGCGACCCTGTTTGAAGCGCAGGTATCGGCGCTGCGCGTTTTCCGTCTTCTCGCCTCTGAGGTTGGCAATGCGAAGCTCGCAGGCATCCTCTCGACAATCGGGGACGACCTGCAAGGGGGAAGCCCTATCAGTAAAGCGCTCTCGCGGCACCCCGATATCTTCTCGACGTTCTACGTGAATATGGTGCGTGCAGGAGAAGAGTCAGGCAAGCTTTCGCAGACCTTCAGTTATCTCGCTGATTATCTCGATCGCTCATACGACCTTGCGAGCAAGGCTGAAAATGCGCTTATTTATCCAATCTTCGTTATCTTTGTCTTCTTTGGTGTGATGACATTGATGCTTACGCTCGTGATACCGAAGATTAGCGCAGTTCTACTCGATTCCGGGCAGGATATACCTATCTACACAAAGATTGTCATCGGCTTCTCCAATCTCATCATTCAGTACGGTATTTTCATACTTATTGCACTTGCAGCTGTCGGCGTGTACGTGTGGCAACTCGGAAAGACCGAGGACGGGAAGAACGTTCTCGACGGGATTAAATTATCGATCCCGTATGTCGGTGATTTGTATAAGAAACTGTATCTCTCGCGCATCGCAGACAACTTCTCGACGATGCTTCTCTCAGGCGTCTCGGTCATCGCGGCAATAGATATTACCGGCTCGGTTGTCGACAATGTCGTGTACTCGCGCGTATTGCATCAGGTCGCTTCAGACGTGAAGGGAGGGTTACCTATTAGCGACGCGCTCGGCCGGCATGCAGAAATCCCTGGCATTATGGTCGCGATGACAAGGGTAGGGGAAGAGACCGGCGAACTCGGACAGATCCTCACGACGCTTGCGAAGTTCTATAATCGTGAAGTATCGAACTCCGTCGACACGCTAGTCGGCCTTATCGAGCCGATTATGATTGTCCTTCTCGGTCTTGGGGTCGCCATTTTGCTTGCTGCCATACTGCTCCCGATCTATAACCTCGCAGGGTCTATCTAAAGAGCTATCCACACCCCTGGTTCTAGCGGGGTCCTCTAGGGCGTACAATGCAATTATTAACTCCCCATATAATTTTATGTACAAAAATCGTTCTCGCGGCTTCACTCTTATCGAACTTCTCGTCGTCATCGCTATCATCGGCGTGCTCTCGGCGGTCGTCCTCGCTTCACTCAACACCGCCCGTTCCAAGGGGAACGACGCGGCAATCCAGTCCGATCTTGCTGCGATCCAAACACAATCGGAGATTTTCTATGGCTCCAACAGCAATAGTTATGGCAGTACTGTAAGTGCCTGTGCTGGCGCTGGCACGCTGTGGGCTGATACAACAATCATTAAGGCGGTAACCGCAGCGCAGAGCGCTGCGGGCGGTACAGCGCCGATTTGTGGTTCGAGTGCTACTGCGTACGCTATTCAAGTAAAATTGAATTCCAAGACGGTTAGCAACGCTACTCAGTACTGGTGCGTTGATGCCTCAGGAATGGCGTCGACGTCACCGACGACTATGTCTCCTGGTGCTACATCTTGCCCGTAGCTCTTATTAAGAAATATAATTACGTAACAAACATACTATGAACAAACAACGCGGTTTCACTCTTATCGAACTTCTCGTCGTCATCGCCATCATCGGCGTCCTCTCGGCGGTCGTCCTCGCCTCGCTTAACACCGCTCGTTCCAAGGGCAACGATGCAGCGGTGATGAGCGATCTCGACGGCATCCGCACCCAGGCACAGCTCTACTACGGCGATCATGCCAATTCGTACATCGGCCTCTGTGGGGACGCGACTGTTACCAAGCAGACAACTGCTGCTGATACAGCAAACGGTTCTGGCGGCGCAGTCCACTGCAACGAAGCTGCAAATGGTACTGCCTACGCAGTGGCTGCTGATCTTATCGCGACAGCAGGAACGAACTACTGTGTGGACAGCCTCGGAACGGCGACCACCTCAGCAACCGCTCTCGCAGCGGCGACGGTCTGTCCGTAAGCTAGATACGTGTGAAGTGAGAGAAGCCCGCGGCTCTGCCGCGGGCTTCTGGTATGATGCCTCTATGGATCCACTCTTCGCGACAGCTCTCTTCTGTCTCGGTGCTCTTATCGCGAGCTTTGTCGGTGTTGTGGTGGCGCGCCTCAATACTGGAGAGGGGATACTCGCTGGCCGCTCCCGCTGTGATGCGTGCGCCAAGCCGCTCTCCCCGTTTGCACTCGTGCCTATCTTCTCCTTCCTTCTCGCGCGCGGGCGCGCACAGTGTTGCGGGGCAACTATTTCAAAGTGGTCGCCGCTTACCGAGCTCCTGCTCGGCGGGCTCTTCGTACTTGCGTACTCGGTACTCGGCCTCTCGGTGCCGCTCGCCGGTATGTTGCTCGCACTCTCGCTGCTCCTCGCTCTGGTGCTCTACGACCTTGTGCACCAGATACTGCCGGCGTCTCTACTCACGACGTTCGTCCTCGTGAGCGCGCTCGAGGGCTACCTGCTCGCGCCGTCGTTCGCGGAGTTCCTCGCCGCTCTCTCTACCGCGCTGCTTATCGGCCTTTCACTCGCGCTTATCCACTACTTCTCGCGCGGACGCGCAATGGGCTTTGCTGATGCTCCTTTCGCCTTCGGTCTTGCGCTCCTCACCGGGCTAGCCGCATTGCCCGGGTTCATATTTTCGTTTTGGATTGGGGCCGTCATAGGTATATTCGTGTTGTTAGGCAGGCCTGCTGGCTCTAGAATGGGAGTTGAGGTGCCATTCGCGCCGTTCTTGGCCGCAGGGTTTCTCCTCGCATACTTCACCCAATGGGATCCTTTCGTCTTTATCGCAAATATACTCAGTCGCTAGACTCGAGTGGTTTTACACTGATTGAGCTTCTGGTCGTGCTCGCGATTATCGGCGCGATCTCCACTATCGTTCTTACAAGTCAGAGTTCGTTCAATAAGACACTTGTTCTCGCCAATACTGCATACGATATCGCACTCACGCTGCGATCTGCTGAAAATTTTGGACTGGGCAGTCGCGCTCTAGGTACTAATGCAAATGCTGGATACGGTCTTCATTTTGATAGCGGAACAACGGGATCCTTTATGCTCTTCGCCGACATTTGGCCCGCAACCGATTTAGTATGCACTCGGCCTGATTGTAAACCCGGGGACCATCTTTATTCTCCGACGGACGCGCTTGTGCGAACGTATACGCTCGGGAACGGGATAGTCGTCAGCGATTTCTGCGCGTTCTCTTCTGGAGGGTGGCGTTGTGCGGCAACCGGTGATTTGAGTACGCTCGATATCGTGTTCTCGCGCCCCAATCCAGACGCGTTCATTAATGCGAATGGTTCCACCTTCACGTCATATTCAGCAGCGTGCCTCACTATTACTTCGCCGCAAAAAACTTCTCGCTTCATCTCAGTCGCAGCCTCAGGACAGATTATCGCTAATGCCCCCTCCTGCCCATGAAATCTAGTATTTCTACAACCTCGCGCGGGTATACCCTCATAGAGCTTATTGTCGCCGTGGGGCTTTTTGCACTCGTGATGACACTCGCCTCGGGAGCCTATCTCCTGATGATGGATCTGAATCGGCAAACACAAGATGTTGCTACTGGTGTTAATAGTCTCTCCTTCGCGCTCGAGACAATGACACGTAATATCCGCACGGGCACCGCGTATTCTTGTGGAGTATATGGCGGTGATTGTCCAGACGGAGACGAAGTCTTTTCATTCAAAGATGTAAATGGGGAGAATATCACGTACGCACGAGGTACACAGGGAGTAGATGGTTCCGTAGGAACTATCACCGAAAACGGTATCATATTGACCGACCCGACGGTGAGCGTCACGAAGCTTACTTTCTATGTCACGGGGACTGGAACGGTTGCGTCGAACGATTATCTGCAGCCACACGTGACTATTATTGTATCGGGTATGACCTCTTCTCGCGTCGGAAAGACCTCGCAGCCGTTTACTATTGAGACCAGCTCGACCTTGCGCGGGGTCGACTTGACGGTGACAGGGTCGCTCACGGCACCTATCGTGCCGGTCTGCGTGCTTACTGCAAATCCGACATCGGTGCTCTCTGGCGGTAAACCCACCCTGTCGTGGACGACCACGAATGCAAAATCAAATGGGTTTTCGATTAACCAAGGTGTCGGAGCGGTCTCGCCGGCAGTGGCGGGTTCGATATCTGCGGTAAATGCGATTACTGCGGATACTACCTATGTAGGTACGGTGACCAATAGTGCAGGGAACACAGCTACCTGTAGCGTCACGGTTACCATCACCCCTTGAATATGAAAGGCTTTACCCTCATCGAGTCTATGGTCGCGATTACTATCCTCACGCTCGCGATGACAGGACCGCTTTTTACCGCAAGCCGTGCGATTATCGCGGCAGAGACGTCTCGCGACCAGCTCACCGCCGCGTATCTCGCCCAAGAGGGGATCGAATACGTTCGTGCAATGCGCGATAACGAATACCTTCTCGCGTATCATACAGGTGGACAAAATATATCGGGAGACGCGTGGAGCGCGTTTTTGAATAATCCGAGCACAGACCTTTCTTCAGTTAACAACTGCAATGCAACGGTAAACGCATTGCAGGCGTGTACGCTCGATCCGGTCAGCGGCGTCTCGACCCAGTCCTGTTCGACGGGAGTAGAGGGTTCTTGTATGCCACTCCGTCTTATAAAAGATGATTCGGGACGATCGCTCTACCGTCAGCAAAGTAGTGGAGGAACTCCGACACCCTTTACGCGCACAATCCAAGTGCTCGAAATAACAGCAAGCGAAACAAAAGTACTCTCAAAGGTTTCATGGAATTATCATGGTACGCCGTATTCAATAACGGTCTCCGACCACCTTACGGCATGGCAATAAAAGATACACAGCGCGGGTTTACGCTCCTTATTGCAGTCATTTTTATGTCGGTGATGCTTTCTTTTGGTCTGGCGCTCTCCTCGATTGGTTATAAACAGCAAGTACTCGCCTCGGGTTCTATCGAATCGCAATACGCGTTTTATGTTGCCGATACAGCACTCGAATGCGCACTCTATGCCGACCAGCAACAAGATCTCTTCGCGTATTCAAAATATGACGGAAAACCTAAGAGTCTCACCTGTGATGGAACAACGGTCGCGGCAGTTCAGTTTTCTTCATCAGAGAGTCTCATTTCAACCGCACGGCTCTCATTTGACGCAGGAACACGGTGCGCGGATGTTACGGTCTATAAATACACGACACCGCAGCCGCCGAGCAATCTCTCCACGTTCCTGTACGCAGTTGGCTATGACGTGTCTTGCGACGTATTGGTGAATCCCGATGTCGCACGCTTCGTCTCACGCGGCGTCAGCGCTCATTATTGATACACGGTATAATGGGGCATATGGCTCCCCAGAAAGCACGGACACGCGTAGCGCAGCTGCGTGAGCTCCTCGCGCATCACGCGCACCTCTACTACACGCTCGACGCACCCGAGCTCTCTGACAGCGCCTACGACGGGCTCCACCGGGAACTCATCGAGCTCGAGGAGCGCTATCCCGAGCTTGCCGATACCTCCTCGGTGACCGGGCGCATCGTGGGAGACGCGCTTCCCGAGCTCTCCAAGGTACGCCACACAGCACCACAGTGGTCGTTTAATGATGCGTTTACCGAAGAGGAGCTGCGTGCCTTCGATACGCGCGTACAGCGCCTGACCGGGAAGTCGCCGACCTATGACCTCGAGCTTAAGATAGACGGACTCAAGATTGTCTTCACCTATATAAAAGGGGAGCTGGTGCTCGCCGCGACGCGCGGTGACGGCGTTGTCGGCGAAGACGTCACGCACAATATCCGGACGATTGTTGCGGTGCCCGAGCGGCTCAACCGCTCGGTCGACCTGGTGGCCGAAGGGGAGGTGTATCTCACGCGCTCTGGTTTTAAAAAGTTAAATGCCCTTCGACAAGCTCAGGGCGAATCAGAATTCGCCAATCCGCGCAATGCCGCCGCCGGCTCTGTCCGCCAGCTCGACCCGAAGGTGGCGGCCTCTCGGCCGCTTGGCGCCTTCCTGTACGACGTGGCACAGACGTCAGAGGCGCTCCCGCAGACGCAGAGCGAAGAGCTTGAATACCTGAAAGGGCTCGGGCTCCCGGTCAATCCGGAACATCGTCACGTGAACTCGCTCGACGAGGCGTTTGCGTATTGGGAAAAGTGGCGAGGAGGTGCGCGCGATAAGGTCGATTATCAACTCGACGGCGTTGTGGTGAAGGTGGAGGAGCGTGCCCTCCAGGAGATGCTTGGCTACACGGGTAAGGCGCCACGCTTCGCTATCGCGTATAAGTTCCCGGCAGAGCAGGTCCAGACGGTAATCGAGGATATCGCGCTCCAGGTGGGGCGCACCGGGAAGCTCACGCCGGTGGCGCACCTGCGACCAGTCCTCGTCGCGGGGAGCGTCGTCGCGCGCGCGACGCTCCACAACGAAGATTTCATCAAGGAGAAGGATATTCGTATCGGCGATACGGTCATCTTACAGAAAGCGGGTGATGTTATTCCGGAAATTGTTTCTGTTATCAAAGAGCTTCGGAGCAAGGGAGCAAGGGCGTGGATCTTCCCGACCCACTCACCTTTGTGTGGGGGAGACGGGAGCACCGAGCGTGTGGCGGGAGAGGCGGCGCACCGCTGTAAGGTAGCGGGCTCGTTCGACCAGCAGGCGCGACGCCTGATCCACTTCGCGGGGAAGAGTGCGCTCGATATCGAGGGGATGGGTCGTGAGACGGTACGGCTCCTGATGGAGCACGAGCTCGTGTCGGAGTTTGACGATATCTTCACGCTCACCAAGGACGAGCTCCTCACCCTTCCGAGCTTCGAGGAGACAAAAGCAAACAATTTGATACGGGCTATTGGTGCGGCGCGGAGAGTAGCACTCAGCCGACTGCTAATCGGACTAGGTATCTTCCATGTCGGGGAGGAGATTGCGTACCTGCTCGCGACACATCTGGGAACTCTTGCGCGACTACGCGGAGCGAGCGAGGAAGAACTCTCACGTATCGAGGGTATCGGTACTGTTATCGGCGCGTCAGTTGCCGGCTGGTTCCGCGATGCGGGGAATCGCGCACTACTCGTGCGGCTGCAGAAGCATCTCCGAATCACGAGGGTGCCCCTCGTTGCACAAGGGGCACCCTTGCAAGGCCAGACGGTCGTCATCACTGGGACACTTCCGACTCTCTCGCGCGAGGAGGCCGAGGCGCGCGTCCGCAACGCCGGCGGCAAGGCGGCAGCATCGGTCTCGGCCAAGACATCGTTTGTCGTGGCGGGCGAAGCCGCCGGCTCCAAACTCGCGAAGGCGCAGGCGCTTGGTGTCCCGGTCGTGAGTGAGATCGATTTCCTCAAAAAGCTCAATGCATGATACAGTGCCCATAATAAATAGTATGGCAACGACTGAAGAGGTGAAGAAGCTCGCAGCGCTCGCGCGTGTCGAGATAAGTGATGCGGAGCTCGAGAAGTTCACGAGCGAGTTTGACGCTATTCTCGCGTATATCGGGCAACTCGAATCGCTCGAAGTAGCGCAGAGCGCGAAAGGTGGGAAACCGCCGCTCCGTAACGTGATGCGTGAGGATGGGCAGCCAACACCTGCTGGCACGTATACCGAGAAGATTGCGGCACAATTCCCCTTCTCCGCTGAAGCTACGAAGGGCAGGCCCGAAGAGGGGGTGTATTTGGAAGTGAAGCAGATTATCACCCATGACTAATCCCTCGACAAAACCTCGGGACCTTCGGCCAAACGAGATGACGATAGTCGAGGCGGCGCGCGCGCTCCGCGCGCGCGAATTGACCGTCCGCGAGCTCTGGGACGCGTGCGCGACAGCCGCACACGCGAAGAATCCTGAATTGAATGCTTACCTCGAGCTCTTTGCTGCCGATGATACTGCTATCGAGTTAGCACAGAAGAGAATCGACGCGGGCGATGCAAGCCCGCTCTGCGGGATCCCGCTTGCGATTAAGGACAACATTTTAATAGAAGGGAAGATCGCGAGCGCAGCGAGCAAGATGCTCGAGAATTATACGGCGACCTACGACGCCACAGTCATCAAGAAGCTGAAAGAGGCGGGGGCACTCTTCTTGGGACGCACCAATATGGACGAGTTTGCGATGGGTTCGTCGACCGAGCACTCCGCATTCGGTGCAACCCGTAATCCGCACGACACCTCGCGCGTCCCCGGCGGCTCCTCTGGCGGATCGGCCGCTGCGGTCGCCGCGCATCTGGCCATCGCCGCACTCGGTACTGATACGGGCGGCTCGATACGTCAACCAGCGGGACTGACCGGTCTCGTGGGGCTGAAGCCGACCTACGGCGCCGTCTCGCGGAACGGCGCTATCGCGATGGGTTCGTCGCTCGATCAGATTGGTCCGCTTACAAAGACGGTCGAGGATGCCCGTATTCTCTATGACACTATCCGCGGTATCGACCCGCTCGATTCGACAACCATACCCGACGGTCTCTACTCTGCACGCCAGACTGCCGAGCATCTACGTATCGGAGTACCACGCCACCTGCTCGGCGAGAGCGTAAACGCCGACGTGCGAGCCGCCTTCGACGCAACACTCGCGAAGCTCGAACAGCAGGGGCACACACTCGTCGACGTCGAGCTGCCCACCAGCGGGCACGCCCTCGCCGCCTACTACGTGATTATGCCGGCAGAGGTCTCGGCCAATCTCGCGCGTCTCGACGGTATCCGCTACGGCCACGCTGCTCGGGGCGCGGCGCTCCTCGATGACTACCTCCTCTCGCGCACCGAGGGATTTGGTCCCGAGACGCGCAGGCGTATCCTACTTGGCACCTTCGTGCTCTCCTCTGGTTATATCGATGCGTACTATCGTAAGGCTGACGCTGCACGTGCAGTACTCCGCCAGGAATACGAGAAGGCATTTGAGTCGTGCGACGTAGTCGCCTTCCCGACGACGCTCTCGCCAGCATTTAAATTTGGCGAGAAGAGCGACCCGGTCTCTATGTACCTCGAGGATATCTTTACCGTGACGGCGAATCTCACCGGTATGCCCGCTCTCTCAGCCCCAATGGGTACGGTCGAGCGTGATGGTAAAGCGCTTCCGATCGGTATCCACTTCACCGCGCTACACCAGGCAGAGGAGACCCTTTTCACCATCGGCAACGCTGTTGAGCGTTCTCGCTAGTTTTTTCGTCTATACTAGAGAGGATGTCTTCTACGCAGACGAATACCGAATACTTCTTCCGTCTCCTCTACGACTGCTTGCACGGTGCGTGCTATGGCTCGCTAAGTGGGATTGAAGCCTTTCTCTCGCACCTCTGGCTCTGGATTGTCGGTATTGGCTACACGGTTTCGGTGGTAGCACTCTTCATTATTGTGTATTGCACAGTGCGCCTCTTCGAGCTCCGACACCGCGAAGAAGAGTTCTACTCCACACCGCTTACAGTCGCCGCTTCCCTCGACGATGAGCACCCACGCTGGCAACACATCAAGACGCTCGCGGCGGGGACGACCTCGAGCGAGTGGCGCGACGCTATTATCGAGGCGGATATTATGCTCGACGATGTGCTCGTGCAGCAGGGGTATGTGGGCGAGGGTGTCGCCGAGAAGTTGAAGACCGCTGATAACGCCACATTCGGCAGTCTGAACGACGCGTGGGAGGCACACAAAGTGCGCAACCGGATCGCGCACGACGGCTCCGCCTTCGACCTCTCCGAGACGCTCGCGCAGCGCACCATCGCGCGCTACGAAGCGGTCTTCAGAGAGTTCAAGGTGATTTGATAAAGACGAAACATCTTCATTTCTGAAATACGGTTGCCCGAGTTTTTTTTCTGTGTATACTTTGATACAGCGGGGTAGAGGAGAGGTACCTCGGGAGGCTCATGTGAATAACGTGACCCTATCCGGTAACGGGTAGTGGAAAAACTCTCTAAATTGCTGGAATACCGTGAGAGCTTCTCATGCTACAACGTGACTCGAAAGGGTGGGCGCGAATGCGTGAAAAACGAGAAGATTCGGCAATCAGCAGCCAAGTCTTCCGCCTGAGGCGGAGGAAAGGTTCAGAGACTATAATGGGAGAATCCTTATAGGATTATGGGATAGTCCATTCCTGCTGGAAACAGTAGGTACAGAAGAACCTCCAGACGCCGGTTCGATTCCGGCCCCCGCAACACGGTTGTGACGCCAGGAACCAGTACCTTCCCCCATCAGGGTCAGCACAGTACCGCCCGGCGACATTGTTTTCTTAGGAGCGAAGCGAGTTAGAAAACGAGAAGTACTCTTGTAGTGCATCACGTACGCAAAAGCCGCCCTTATGGGCGGCTTTTGCTACCACCTCGATCCGAGGCGGCCACAGATTATCACCACCGGATCGCCCGCAGATAGTTCTGGTGCAACGCGATTCGGGAGGTATTGAATGTCGTATCTTCCTCCGAATACCAGGCAAGGTATTGGATGACTCGCGCCGTTAAATACAACCATTCGCGCTGCTTCTCCGTATCGTTATAACGCGTCCGGTTGTAGTACACGGAGATGGCCATTTCAGGCAGGTCGAAATGCCAGAGGAACATGCGTATCCGCGCAAAATCATAGATGGAATCGCCAAAGACCGCGTCCTCCCAGTCAACAATCCCACTGATAGTCTTTGTGGCCAGATCGACGAAGAGATTGCGCTGGTTGAAGTCCGTATGGAGAAGCGTATAAGACGAAAGCTCGAGATCGCTTGCGGCGAGGAGCGCGCGGAATCGGTCGAGCGCATCCGCAACGAGCGCGCGATCCAAGGCTTTGCGCCCGAGTATTTCTTCCCAGTCTATTGTGCGCCCGTCGAATTGCGCGAGCAGATATTCCTTCCACG
Source organism: bacterium (assembly GCA_023267755.1). Lineage (GTDB taxonomy): Bacteria > Patescibacteriota > Minisyncoccia > Phycocordibacterales > Phycocordibacteraceae > C7867-001. The sequence goes on along the minus strand of JAHFMR010000004.1, from coordinate 32,299 downwards.
AAGCAAGCTCACCCGGCGCAGACACTATCTTTGGTGTTGGGTTGGTAATCGTGTGGAGTTCCTCCATGAGATCTAGCATGCTCGGAAGATACGCCGGGAGATCCGCGACTGGTACGCTCTCGAGTAGGGGAAACACGATCCGCTTCATCACCACTATCGGCACTTCTTCGAACACAAAACTTTCCACGACCTCGGGCACCGGGACGCGTGCGCCGTGATCACGGATGAGTGCGATGGCGGGTACATCTTTAGCCGCATCCACACCGTACTTCACCGCATATTCCATGCCTCCCAATGTCAGGAAGAAGACGCTGCTGCTCATACCCTGAGGTGGCGATGAAACGCTCCAGTCATCGCCTTCGTGGGCGAGAATCTTGTGGATGTACGCAGTAAGCCGGGTCTCGAAGTCGGTCATAGTTTTCGGATGATCACGATATTTGTGAGATTAACATAATAAAATCTCAGTACGATACCGGCTCCCGTTTCTCGAGCTCGAAATTGATCAAAAATCCTTGAAAACATTGAAAGCCGATCCATACCGGTCCCCATCGCTAGGGAGGGAAGAACGATGCCGAAAGAACCTTTGGTTTGCTTATTGTGGCGGGTACAGTACCGACACGGGCAACACGGTTGTGACGCCAGGAACCAGTACCGTCCCCCATCAAGGGCAGTACAGTACCGCTCGGCATCACGTTAGCAAAAGGCGCCCTGAAAGGGCGGCTTTTGCGTCGCATCGCTAGAGACCCTAGCCAGCATCAAATCCAACAATGTTGGAAGCAGTGTGGTGGACAAAAGGAACTCTTGGTAGAATATAAATAACAAAATGAAAAACAAGGTAATCGCGGAATATGAAGATAAGAGGTGGTATAGAGTAGTTAAATCTCTATATGTTTTCTTTTTTGGTTTATTTCTACTGATTGCAAATACAGCTCTTTATTATTCGTTTGATTTCGGGTCTTTTGTAATAACAAATGTAGTCATTGTTTTCTCTATGGGCGCAGTAGAGGGGCTATTTTGGTATATCGTTCGTGGCAAATGGGGGTACCCAAAGAATGAAGAAGTGAACAAAGAAGTCTAATGGACAAGAAATATTTTGACCGTCTACCGAAGGAGCATCAGTGGATAGTCGTCAAGGAGCATCTCGATATGCTTCAGTCGACTGTTCGTTCGAGAATGGCACTTTTGCCATTGATGGCCGGTTTAGCAGCGACACTTCTTGTTATAGCCACATTCAATTCAAATCTCATCCCGCTAGATAATCTTGTTCGTTTTTTGGTCAGTGCACTTTTACTCTTAATTCCAACACCTCTTTATCTTTATAATGATGATCTCAAGAAAACCGCAATGAGAAATAAGGATACCCTGGGCAAATTAACGGGTGAAGTTGAGTTGAGTTGAGTAAACGAAGCTTACTAGGTAAGGCATCAAGTTGGGCGCCGGACGTTGCGATATGGGTATTAAGTTTCGTTGTTTTAATTTTGATACTAAAAATATGGCATGTTGATTTCTTGGTACTGTACCGCTCCGTCTTCTCATCTGGCCAAACCCATTGAAAATTCTTTGAACATCTCAAACCAGACCCATACCGGCCCCCATCGCTAAAGAGGGGAGAACGATGCTGAAAGAACCTTTGGTTTGCCTGTAGTGACAGGTACAGTACCGCCTCGGGCAACACGCAAAGCAAAAGCCGCCCACTAGGGCGGCTTTTGCTTTGCTTGAGAGGTATACTTGAGTAATGAGGAAAGTGATTTTCGCGGCACTCGGAGTTCTTTTTACGGCATTGCCCGCACTCGCTGTGGCGGCGGTGGGGAGTCCGTATGTGCCGAGCAATCTCGGCTTTGACGTAACCTTCAGCACGCGTTATTTCCCCGCGGAGTCGTTTGGCTTCGCGATTGTGGGCGTCACCGGAGGGAAGGCGTTCGTCGATAATAAACGGCTCTCAGCCGGCTATGCGTGGACGAAGTTTGCCTCGCACACCGCCGCGACCGTGTATATGAATTTGAATGCGCCCTATGGGAGCACGGTAGAAGGGCACGTGGGCAGTCCGAAGGCGTGCAGTGGTACGAAGGCGGGCGCAGAGCCCACCGCGTGTCAGGGCTACAACTACGGCTATCAGGCGGCAGAACACTCCTACCGCTACGCGCTAGAGAAGGGGGTGCAGTCGGCGCTCTGGTGGCTCGATATCGAAGAGGCCAATAGCTGGTCGAAGGATACGGCGGTAAACGCCGCGACAATTCAAGGCGCGATTGATTATCTGAATACAAAGGGGCTCCGCGTCGGCATCTACTCGATGCCGCGTATGTGGCGGACGATTGCCGGAAGCGGTTTCATCCCCGTGCAGAAGATAGCAGGACAAGATGTGCTCATCCCGGTCTGGCTACCAGTGGGGGTCAAGAGCCAGGTAGGCGCGATTAATGCGTGCGTGACCGGCAAGAGCTTCATCACAGGAAGTCCAATCTGGATTGTGCAGTACGAGGCGAGCTCGACTGCTATTGATCAGAACATCGCCTGCTAGCCTCGCCGTAGTCCACAGATTCGGCATCTATCTTAGAAATGGTATCCTTTAAAGAAGGAGAAGATTCTCTTGTTAACAAAGTAATCCAATCATTATGTATAAAAAGATAATCGCAGGAGCAGTCGTGGCCGCAGGGCTGATGGCCGCTGTGCCGGCTTTTGCCGATACTGCGACCACAACGTCAGCAGCAACTATGGCGACGAAGATTACCTGCGTCGGCACCGCGGTGAACACGCGCGAGACTGCAATCGGAACCGCCGTGACAATCTATAATGGCGCGATCACTACAGCATATAGCGCCCGCGCAACTGCGCTTCAGCAGGCCTATGCCACGACGACGACCCGAGCTGTCTCGGCAGCAACAAGAACGGTGTGGAACACCTTCAGGACTTCGACGAGAAGCGCTCATAACACGTGGCAGACCTCTCGTGACGCGGCGTGGAGGACATATCGCACCGCAGCGATTGCTTGTGGAGCACCGGCAGGGACGGGTGATGGGTCAAGCGCAGGGAATAGCGAGATGTCAGGGAATTAACACGGTCTTTGACAAAAATAGGAGGGGGTGCTATTATCAATACATCAACCAGTGCTGGATCCAGAGAAGTGGGATCGAGCTTCTATCTTCGGCTTCTGATTTGATATCTTAGTCACGCACTCTATCTATCACTAGCATGAAAGAAGGAACAGTAATCAAGAAGAACGATAAGGGCTTCGGCTTCATCAAGGTCGCCGGAGAACCGGATGGTTCTAAGGATCTTTTCTTCCACACCAACGAGCTCCAGAACATTTCGTTCGACGAGCTCCAGGAGGGAGACAAGGTCTCGTTTGAGATTGGTGAGAGCCCGAAGGGCCCGAACGCTCTCAACGTCAGCAAGGTCGCGTAAGCTATCTTTGTCTGCAACATAGCCGCCGGCCGTAAGGCCGGCGGCTATGTTGTTAGTGTCCTATGCGAAGCCGGGGAAGTAGTCGGTTTTAATATTGAAACGCGAGACGCCCATCCCGATAAGTGTGCTCTTAAAGGCTTCGACCATCCCGTGTGGGCCGGAGATATAGAAGGTGCAGTTTTTATAATCGGGAATCTCCTTGGCAATAATCGTGGCATCTAGTCTGCCGGCATAGGTTCCCGGGACAGCACTCGGCTCGTCGGTAAGCGCATAGAGTGTTTGGAGCCCAATCTCTTGTCCGGCGCGATCGAACACTTCTCGGTAGGCAATCTCACTCGCCATCTTGTTTGAATAGAGGAGCACCGCCGGGCGAGTGTCCTTAGTGTCTACGAGATATTGCACCATACTGCGGAATGGGGTAACGCCGATGCCTCCGGCGATGAAGACGAGCTTCTTCCGCGATTTCTTCGGCAGCGTGAAGTCGCCAGCGAGACTCGAGACAGAGATAACATCACCAATCTTCATATCCTTTAGCGCACGCTTAAAGGTGCTCTCGGGTTCGTAGACGCGGACGCCCAGACGCACTGTGCTCTCGGTTGGCGATGACGCAATAGTGAAGTAGCGGCGGTTGCCGCGCGCGTCACTCGGACTATGTGCGAGCGTCCATTCTAGGTACTGTCCAGGACGGAAGGCGAGCGGCCGGTCAGGTGAGAAGATGAGCTCGTAGGTGCCTGCTGCTATTTCCTTCTTCTCGAGGAGGGTGAGCATAAAGCGCCCCTTGGGGCTTACTGCGTACGCGAACACGTTGCCGATAAGAAGCGCGAGTTCGGGAGAGAAGTAGAACGAGCCGAGGTGGATATTTGGGGCGAAGAGAAGGCCGACCAGCGCGCCGTAGATAAACCGCAAGAGGCGAATGGGCGGCATCGTGAGCGGCTCGGTAAGCATCACGAGTGCGAGGAAAAAGAAGGGAGAGTGCGAGAAGGTCTGAAGTAGTGCAGTGAACGGGCTGGTGCCAGAAGTGGTCAGGGCGATGGTTGCGAGCGAGACGATTGAGAACGAGAGGACAAGATCAAAACGGTGAATCTTGCGCGTGATGAGTAGGCCGCCAAGGAGGACGAAAGGGAGCAGGGCATAGTTGCCGGCGACCCACCAGGTAGCTGACTGGCCGATGACGAGTGCTGAGAGCACCACGCCGAACGCCGCGGGATTGAAGATGTGTTTCTTCCCGAGGGCGAAAATATATTTGGATGCCATCGCCCACACTGAGGCGAAAATAAGGAAGCCGATGCCAGTAACACTCGTCGGGCCAACTGGCGTGATGATGAGAGCGAGGATGAAGCCGGTGATGTAGACCGACTCGACGTTCGGTACCGCCCCGAAGATTCGCGAAAAGAGTGTGTTACTTGCCCAGCAGGAGACGAGGATGATGAGCGTCGAGAAGAGCAGGTCGGCGGGACTGTAGGGGAGGATGCCGAATAAACCGAAGACACCGGCTGCGCCGAGCAGTACGAGGAGGTAGTACAGCACGAGACGGTACATCGTGATGCGATTGAGGAAATTGTCGATAATGTTCATTTAATTCTTCGCGAGAGCGAGCGCGGCGGCGAGAGATACTTTGAACGCTCCACTAGTGAAGGTCGCACCAGAAACACCGTTTACATTTGCGCTCTGCGCCTGGATTGCTTCTTGGGTCAGGAGCGGCAATGCTTGGCTGTTGATGACGCGAGAGTTGGAACGGGTGTTGGGGTACTGAAGGAACTGTACGTCGATAATCTTGCCGCCGGCGATAACCGCCTTCACCTGGACGGTGCCGTAATAGGCATCGGCGGCGCTGCCGGTGTACGAGCCGTCGGCGTACAGCCCAGCGGGTTTTGACGTAGGCTTCGATGCAGGGGTTGGAGCAGGTACAGGAGTCGGCGTCGGAGTCGGGGCACTGACGGGCACCACAACAGGAGATGTTTCCTCGGAGTCTTCATCGTCTTCTTTTATATACGGTTGACTGGGCGTAATCTGAATAGAAGTGGGCTGCTGATCCTGTGGAGGAGTGGGTGTGGTCAAAGCTGTCTGGCTTGCGCCGGACATATTCTGCCAGAGCGCATACGCGCCCGAGACGATGATAAGGCCGAGAGAAAGAAATAACTTCGGCCCAATAGGCTTTTCTTGCGAGGGAGTCATAAAAAAGTCTTATCGTAGGGAGTATCGGATTTTAGGGAAGGGGGAGGACGTTTGTCGGCGCTCCCGACGCGAAGTTCTTGATGTTTGCTGCGGCGGTATCGAGAATCCGCTCGACTGCTTCGGTGGTGTTGAAGGCGAGGTGCGGCGTGACGATGACGCGCGGGTGGTCGATAAGGTAGCGATTCTCCTCGGCAACTTTTGAAGCAGTGTCCTGAATCGTGCTCTCCTCCTCGAGCACATCGAGTCCTGCGCCAGCGAGCAGCTCGCTCTTAAGCGCGTCGAGGAGCGCGTCGGTCTCGACGACTGCGCCGCGAGCGGTGTTGATGAGATAGGAGCCCTTCTTCAACATCCCGATATTTTCTTTATTGATAAGGTGGTGCGTGTGCTCGTTGTAGGGGACGTGGAGCGTCACGATATCGGCGGTCGCGAGAAGCTCGGTGAGCGGGAGGTAGGGGAAGTTAAGCGTGTGCGAGAGATCCTGATTGGGGAATGCATCGAAGCCGACAACCTTCATATTGAATCCTTGCGCCATACGGATCACGTGCGCGCCGATATGGCCGGTGCCAACCACACCGAGTGTCTTACCCTCAAGATCGAAACCACGCAGCCCGAGCGGCGAGAAGGTGCCCTCCCGCACGCGTTCGTCGGCATCGATAATGCGCCTGGAGAGCGCGAGGATGAGTGCGAAGGTAAACTCGGCAACAGTGTTCTCGCCATAGAAGGGGACGGTGACGACGGTAATGCCGCGCGCTTTGGCAGCAGCAAGGTCGATATGGTCAAAGCCGGTGGAGCGCGTGGCGATGAGCTTCAATGCAGGGAAGCGGTCGAGCTCGGCTGCGCCGATGGAGGAATCGATAAAGATGCATAGAGCATCTGCAGCAGGATCCGAGAGCTCCGGGTGGGCGGTGAGTGTACCGGTGTGGAAGACTATCTCCTCACCAGCGAGTCGCTCGCGCACGTACGCCTCCTCCCACGCCTCGCTCATAAAGTAATGTATTTTCATAAAGGTATTTTACACTGCCACCGCTTCTTACTCCACTGCATATAAAAAAGAGCCGCCGACTTGCGCCGGCGGGCTCTACTATCTGCGCATAGGGGTTACGCGCAATGGTCTCGAATGAACTGCTTTACTTCCCCCGGATCAGGGTTCATCACGACGACCCGCTGAGGGAGATCCTCGATGCCAACAAGTCCTTGCGGTATTTTGGGAGCAACTCTGGTTGCTTCAAGGATTGTTTCGTCGAACTTGCACGGCTGGGCGGTCTCGAGAACAATCATCGATACCTCCTCGTTGGGCCGGAAGTGATAGCTCGCAGCGGCCATTGCGTCGGCTGTGTGCGGATCGATCAAGATGCAGTATTTCTCCCAGGTCGTCCGGATCATCGAGAGCCGGTTCAGGTGCGTGCTCGCGTGACTTGGCATCGGGTAGCGCTTCTGCAACGACCTGAAGTGCGCATCTCCCGAGAGATTGAAGCCGTCACTGCTCGAGAATAATTCCCGGACCCGCTTGCTATCGCTCGCGACGAGGTCGTAGATGAACCGCTCGAAGTTTGATGCCTTCGAGATATCCATCGATGGGCTCGAAGTGATGCTCACATCAGCCGCCTTGCGCGGCCGATAGACACCCGTGCGGAAGAACTCGTGGAGCACGTCGTTCTCGTTGGTGGCGAGAATCAGCATCCTGATCGGGATCCCCATCTCGCGCGCCACGTGGCCGGCACAGATATTGCCGAAGTTGCCGGTCGGGACAGCGAAGTCGATGGGCTTTTCGCAGCTATTTTCTCGATCAGTCGCGCGCAGGTATCCCCACACGTAATAGACCACCTGAGCGATGATGCGTGCCAGATTAATCGAGTTGACCGCGCCGATCTTGAACTCGGCCTTGAACTCGGCGTCGTTTGAGACGGCCTTCACCACGTCCTGTGCATCGTCGAACATTCCTCTGACGGCGATGTTGTAGATGTTGGAGTCCAGCAGACTGTACATCTGCGCTCGCTGGAAGGGCGACATCTTGCCCTCTGGTGAGAGCATAAAGACATTGATGCCTTTCTTCCCGCGCAGCGCGTACTCTGCGGCCGAGCCAGTATCGCCGGAGGTCGCGCCGAGGACGTTGAGCGTCTCGTCGCGCTTCGCCAGCACGTACTCGAACAAGTTGCCGAGCAGTTGCAGGCCGAGATCCTTGAAGGCGAGTGTCGGGCCGTTTGAGAGCTCAAGGATGCCTAGGCCGTGATTTCCGAGACGGGACGTTGTCTCCCAGAGCCAGGTAAGCGGGACAATCTGTTTGGGATCGGCGCCATTGCGGGAATGTTTGAAGTTCTCCGCGGTGTACGTCTTATCGCAAATAGCCAGAAGATCCGCAGGCGGGATGTCGTCGATGAACCTGGACAGGACCTTGAATGCCACTTCAGAATATGAGGCATATCGCAGAGCGGCAAGTTCCTTCGTGGTCATCTTCGGATATGTTTCTGGCACGTAGAGCCCGCCATCGGGCGCGAGCCCGGCGAGCAGGACGTCGCAGAAGGGTACTGCAGGCGCGAGCCCGCGTGTGCTGATATATCTCACGGTGTGTTCCTCCGTAGGGGGATTATGAAGTGCTGCTTTCCGAAGGGACGATACAACGGTATCGCCGTATATGCAAATTAACGAGCTTCTTGTTCTATCTCAAGCAGGCGCTCATATTTCTCCAGGCGTTCCTTCTGGCCGAGGCCGCCGGCCTTGATGCCGTGTGCGCCGATGCCGTAGGCAAAGTCGGCGATGAAGGTGTCGTCGGTCTCGCCGGAGCGATGTGAGGCGATAGCGACAAAGCCGGCGGCATAGGTAGCCCGCACCGCCTCAATTGCTTCTTTCACCGAGCCAATCTGATTGGGCTTGATGAGGACAGCGTTTATCTCTTTAGTATTCGCTGCAGAGGCGATGCGCGACGGATTGGTGACGGTGAGATCGTCGCCAACGATAAGTACTTTGCCTGCCCCGAGCGAAGTCGAGGGGTTGCCGATGGCGGCAGTGAGACGAGTGAAATCTCTCGCGGCATCTTCAGAAAAAGGGTCTTCTATGCTATGGATAGGGAAGCGTTCGGTGAGCTCACGGTAAACCGTTGTGAGTTCGTCGGGAGAATATGCTTTGCTGAGAAGAGTGTAGACTCCATCTTTATAAAATTCGCTTGCGGCGGCGTCGATAGCGATAGAAGTGTGCGAATGCTCCGCGACAAGTGGAGCGAGCAGGTCAAACGGCTCTTCGAGCGTGGCGAAGGTCGGCGCGTAACCGCCCTCGTCACCCATCGGGGCGTTACCGAGCTTCTCACCGAGCTTCGCGAATACTTCGCGGGCGATAGGGAGTGCTTCGCTCGTCGCCCCCTCGACGACGAGGATGTACTCCTGGAAGGGGAGACGGAAGTCAGCGTGCACACCGCCATTCATCACGTTCACATAGAGGCGTGGTGCAGACGGAGTCGTACCCGCGCGGGTTGCAATCGCTCTCCAGAGCGGGATGCCTTCGAGCTGTGCCGCGAGACGTTGTGCGGCGATAGAGACAGCGAGGATAGCGTTGGCTCCGAGGCGTGACTTATTCGGTGTGCCGTCGAGCTCGATGAGGAGCGTGTCCAGCTCGTCGAGCGTGTCGAATTGTCGTCCAACGATTGTTTGTGCAATCTCTCCGTTTGCATGAGCGACTGCCGTCTGCACGCCGCCATCCTCGTCGCGCAGCTCGAACGCTTCATGCGAGCCGGTGGACTTACCCGAGGGGACGCTTGCAGTGGCCTTCAAGGTCGAACCTTGAAGCGTGACTTCGATAGTCGGACGGCCACGCGTATCCGGGATTGATCGGGCAGTGAGAGCGTCGATTCGCATATTAGCGATCGAGCCTCTCCTCTATTTGGGCGATGTGCTCGAGCGTCTTCACGACCGAGTCCGGGTTCAGCGACATACTCTCGATACCCTCCTTCACGAGAAATTCAGCGAAATCGGGCAGGTCGGAGGGGCCTTGTCCGCAGATGCCGATATATTTTCCACGCGCCGTACACTTGCGGATAATCTGGCTCACGAGCGCGCGGACGGCTTCATCGTTCTCATTACTAATATGTGTCACGATGCCGGAGTCACGATCGAGACCGAGTGTGAGCTGGGTGAGATCGTTGCTGCCTATCGACATTCCGTCGAAGAGGTCGAGGAACTCTTCAGCTAAGAGGATGTTGCTCGGTATCTCGCACATCACGTAGACCGGCGTGGTTTTATTGTTTCCCTTGGAGAGTGATTTGGCGACAAGGCCGTGCTCGGCCATAATCTTCAATACCTGTTCGCCCTCGTGCGGTGTGCGACAGAAGGGGATCATCGGGACCACGTTGGTGAGTCCCATATCGGTGCGGACCTTCACGAGCGCTTTACACTCGAGCGCGAATGCATCTTTAAACTTCGGGTCATAGTAGCGAGAGGCGCCGCGCCAGCCGAGCATCGGGTTCTCTTCTTTGGGTTCGTAGGCCTCACCGCCAAGCAGTGTTGCGTACTCGTTGGTCTTGAAATCGGAGAAGCGGACGATGACTGGTCGCGGGGCGAAGGCGGCACCGATCTTGGCGATGCCGTACGCGAGATTGTCGACGTAGAAGTCCACCGGATTATCCCAGCCAGCGCTTCGCTCGAGAATAGCCTTCTTCACACGCGGCGACTGCTTCTTAAGATTGAGGATGGCGAGCGGGTGCACCCCGATCTCGCTTGCGATGATGAATTCCTCGCGCGCGAGCCCCACGCCCTGTACCGGCAAGAAGGAATTCTCGAACGCGATATCCGGCGAAGCGATGTTGACCATAATCTTGGTCTTGGTGGAGGGCAGGGCACCGAGTGAGTGCTCGCGCATCTCAATCTTCTTTGCTTTACCGAGCGTGACGACGCCGGCGCTACCGGTCGTGTCGACCGTAATCAGTGTGCCGGTCTTAAGCGCCTTCGTCGCATTCTCGGTACCCACGATAGCGGGGAGGCCGAGCTCGCGTGAGACGATAGCGGCGTGGCTCGTGCGACCGCCCTTGTCGGTGACAATAGCACTCGCCATCTTCATAATCGGCTCCCAGTCGGGATCGGTCATCGCTGTGACGAGCACTTCGCCCTTCTTGAACTCTCTAATCTGTTTCGGGTTCATAATCACGTGCACCTTGCCCACCGCGACCTTCGAGCCCACCGAGATACCGCGTACGAGCTCCTTGCCTTGGCCGGTCACTTTATATTCGACAAGCGTGGTGAAGTCGCGCCCTGCCTGTACTGTCTCGGGGCGTGCCTGCACAATAAAGAGTTCACCCGAGATACCGTCCTTGGCCCACTCCATATCCATCGGTGTCCACTTCTTAGCTCGCTCGCTGTAATGCTCCTCAACAATTTTTCCCCAGGTCGCCATCGTGACTATTTCATCGTCGGTGAGGACGAAGCGTTTGGTATCGGCGACTGGCGTCGCAACTATTTTGGTCTGCTCGACCGCCGCCTTGCCAGTATCGTAGATCATCTTCCGGGTGTTCTTACCAATCTTCTTGGAGATGATGGGTGTCTTTACCTTGCCGATGCGCGATTTGCTCACGAGGTACTCGTCTGGAGTGACGTGGCCCTGTACAATCATCTCGCCAAGCCCGTAGGTGGCGTTCACGACGACGATATCGCGGAAGCCACTCTCGGTGTCCACAGTGAACATCACCCCGGACGCACCTTTGTCTGAGCGGACCATCTTCTGTACCCCCACCGAGAGCGCGACTCGCATATGGTCGAATCCTCTGTCAGCGCGATAGGAGATGGCGCGATCGGTGAAGAGGGAGGCCATCGTCCAGACCGTGGCGCGAACAACGTCCTTAGCTCCGCGAATATTCAAATAAGTCTCCTGTTCGCCGGCAAACGAGGCGCCCGGAAGATCCTCAGCGGTCGCCGAGGAGCGCACCGCGACGTCAGTCTTCTTTCCGTACTGCTTCTCCATCTGCGTGTACGCGTCGATGATAGAGCGCTCGAGACGGGTGGGGAGCGGCGTGGCGCGCATCTTATCGCGTATGAGCTTGCCGCAGCGAGAGAGTTCTTTCAGATTGCGCGTGTCCAATCCGCGAAGCGTTTCCTCGATAAACACATCAAGCCCAGTCTCTTTGAGAAAATAATAGTACGCCTCGGCAGTGACACAGAACCCCTCAGGCACGCGCACTCCCCGGGGAACCATCGAACGGATAAGCTCGCCGAGCGAGGCGTTCTTGCCGCCGACCTGAGCGACATCGTCCATACTGGTGTCTTTCATCCAGAGTATGTGGGCGTTTTTCATTGTTATGGATTACGCGCCGAGCAATCTTACGGACAAGCGATAGCACCACCAAGCATAAGCGTCGGTGACGTCGATGCCATCCCTGACGCATCAACGCACCAGAATTGAGTGGCACCAGATTTAAGACTATTCAACTTTACTTGAATAGCATATGCAGAAGCGTTCGAACCGCAGACTGCCGCTACATTACCTGCAGCTTTCTGAGCCGCCGTTACTGCTTTAATAATCGTTGTGTCGGACCACAGCGTGCCAGCACCAGAACACGTGGATGTAGTACCACCAGAAGAGTCATATTTGTTGCCATTGGATCCATAGAAAATCTCTGATTGAGTCTGGATTGCGGCCAGATCTGACTGGATTGCGGCATCGTTGCCCTTGGAGCGGGCGGTGTTGAGCGAAGCGAGGACGACCGCCGAGAGCACACCGATGATAGCGATGACGACGAGAAGTTCGATAAGAGTGAAGCCTTGAGAACGAGTTTTCATAGGGTTATTTCTTAAGGGCGATAATAAGGTCAGATACATTAGATCCAGTATACCCCGTTAAGAGGGCATCGCGCGTTGTTGTAAAGAAGTCGTAGGAGCGATGGGTGGCGAGATAATCTTCGGGGGCGAGGTTTTGTTCGTGCGCGTGAGCGAGCGTCGTACTATCGGCAATCGCGCCCGCGTGGTCGGTGTTATCGCGCCCGTCGGAGGCAAAGGGGAGAAGAAGCTCTCCCTCGCGAATGTCGCTAAGCGCGGCGAGCGACATCTCCTGATTGCGCCCGCCTGCCCCGAGCGGAGTCGAGGAACCCTTGCCGTCACCGTTAATCATAACAGTGCTTTCACCCGCGTAGAGCAGAGCAGAGCCAGTGTTCACTGTATGCAACTTCTCTACAACAGAGCGCCCCACCTCGCGTGCCTCACCAGTGAAGCAGTCGGCCACGATAGTGGCCTGATAACCGCGTCGTGTCGCCTCTTCCTGCATCGCAAGGAGAGCATCCTGGCTGGTGATGAAGAGCGTGTTTGTGACACGCTCAAAATATCTTGCGTCCTTCGGCGTCTCAATGAGCGTGATGCCTGCGGCGGCGACACTGTACTTCGCGAGGATTATTTCCGCGTCGGCGATGGTCGAGGAATCGAGAACGGTCGGGCCAGAAGCAATAGAGGGGATGTCATTCCCAGGGACGTCAGAAGCGATGAGAGCGAGAACTTCGGCTGGGTAGGCAGCTTCTGCGAGCGCACCGCCGCGCGCGAGCGAGGTGTGTTTGCGTACGGTGTTGATGTCTTGAATTGTTGCGCCACGTGCGGTGAGTTCGCTGAAGAGGGTGCTCTCATCGAGACAGGTCATCACTCCGGAGGGGGAGCAGAGCAGTGTCGAACCGCCACCCGAGATGAGCATAATGACGAGGTCGTTTTCCGTGCGATCCGAAAGGAACTCCATAACGTGCCTTGTTGCCACCACATTCGCTTCGCTCGGGAGCGGGTGTGTCCCGCTATAGGGTTGTATCTTATTGAGTTGGCTTTTTTCTTGGGAGCCCACACCGAAGGCAATGCCAGCAATGAGGAGATCGCCGAAGATATCCTCAATAGCTTCTGCGGCGTCAAAGGCGCACTTGCCGATGCCGACGAAATATACTTGCCGCTCGGCGGTGGGGTATATCTTCCCGCCGATATGAATCCCATCCGTCTCCACCCACATCTTGCGCCGCAATGCTTCGCCGGTGTTGATAGCCGCATAGCCAGCTTCGGCGATAGCGAGTGCGTCGAGACGCTTGGCGTTACCAGTAGCAAGCTCCTCGAGGTTTTGTATGCGGTGGATCATCGTGTGAGCGGGAGGAGCCAGTCTTGCATAAGCGTTCTGAACTCCTGGTTACGGTCTTCAAAGCCGATGCGTATAAGGTGGCGAATAGGGTGATACTCCGGCGTAAACTCGTAGTGACAGCGCACCTCTCCGTCTTTGAAGATGCGGATATGATATTGATGTCGAAAGCCGTCAGTGCGCCGAAGACTCACAAGCTCGTCAGAATCCTTCCACGCGACAAAGTGATTTCCGAATCCTTGTTCGATGAGGAACGAGACGAAATCGCGTACCGAATGCGCGGGGTCAAGCGTCCCGATGAGGAAATCCTGTCGGCCGGTCTGTTTCATCTCTGGGAACACGCGTCGCAATAAGAATCTCCCGACGCCGAGGCGATATGACGCATTGCGCACAAGCGGGTGAAGCGGAGTGTACGCTTTCCAGACCCAGTACTTCAGCTGGTCGCGTTTCTGCGAAGGATAGTCCACGCGCGAGCGGGGTAATTTTCTAATCCACTTTTCCACGGAAAATATTATTGACTGCGAGAGCCGAAACTCTTCTCTAGAAACGGCCGTGCATAACGATCGAGACCCCAGTAGCCGGCGACGCGTCGTGCCGAGAAGATGCTTATCGCGATCACGATGATGATGGGATTGATGCTCACCGTGCCAGAGAGGAGGAAGTTGAGCGACATAAAGAAGGCGAAGAAGGCGGCGGTACCGGTGCAGAGCCCGACAATGAGGCCGAGGCCGATTGCGAGTTCTCCGAGAGCGACCGCGTTTGACCAAAGATTGACGTGGGGAAGCACTGCACTCTGGAGGAAGGAGGCGTACCACATCTGTACATCAGGGTGGCAGGCCGCCGCAGGGACCCCCGGAGCGCAGACCGTCTTGGCGAGCGCGCCGTTTATGAATCCTTGGAGCGCCGCGCCAGCGCCCGAGCCGAACCACACGGGATTTATGACTTTCTCCCAGCCGGCCATAATAAACTGATATCCGAGATAGAGGCGGGCGAGGAGCCAGAGCGGAGCACTGGCAGAGTTGGCGGTGAAGAAATGAGCAAATGCCGACTGCGAGACGGTGTGGTTGTTCATAGCTCTATTCTATAGAGAGATAGCGGGGAACGGAAGTGCCTGCTGGGGAGTACTATAGAAGGTATGAAAGAGACGAGGATCAGTATGGGGATGCCGATTGAGATCGAAATACTTGGCCAAAACGAGCAGGAAGCGCTCGACGCGGCTTTCGCCTATCTGAAGGAGGTTGACGAGCGCTTCAGTACCTATAAAGAGACAAGCGAGATATCACGCATCAATCGCGGAGAAGTAAAAGAAGTTGAGATGAGTGAAGAAATGAAAGAGGTCTTCGCACTTGCCGAGCTGACGAAGGAAGAAACCGATGGGTATTTCGATATCCGCCGCCCAGATGGGTTGATAGATCCCTCCGGCATCGTGAAGGGGTGGGCGATTTTGAACACGGCAGCGCTTCTCAAGAAGCGGGGGATCGAGAATTATTTTGTGAATGCGGGCGGTGATATCGCGATGGGCGGGAAGAATGCGGCGGGTGAAGAGTGGAGCGTCGGTATCCGTAATCCCTTTAAGATCCACGAGATAGTAAAGGTGGTGTATCCACGGGGGAGGGGTATCGCGACTTCAGGCTCGTACATTCGCGGCGACCATATCTATAATCCGCACGCGCCAAGAGAGAAACTAAGCGATATCGTGAGCATCACCGTCATCGGACCCGACGTGCTCGAGGCTGACCGCTACGCGACAGCCGCTTTTGCGATGGGGAAGCAGGGTATCGAGTTCATCGAGAGCTTACCCGGCTTCGAGGGTTATGCGATAGACGCCGCAGGCGTGGCGACGATGACCAGCGGCTTCGGGGCGTACACAAGACCTAGCTGACTGCACAAATCTATGGTATATTCTCGGCGTGACTGAGATAGAACAGTTGCCGGAATTTGACGGACACGAGATGGTCCTCCGGCTCTACGATCGATCCACGAACCTCCGTGGATTTATAGCTATTCATAATACACATGCCGGACCAGCGGTCGGCGGGACACGATTTGCTCATTACGCCTCTGAAGAGGAGGCGCTGCGCGACGCACTCCGCCTCTCACGTGCGATGACTTATAAGTGTGCACTCGCGAAGGTGCCGTACGGCGGCGGCAAAGCAGTGCTGATGGCGCCGAAGAACGCTTCTGCGGCCGAGAAGTTGAAGAATGAGAAATATTTTGCTGCGTATGCGCGTCGGATCGCGCTTCTCGATGGGCATTTTTTTACTGGGGAGGACGTAGGCCTCACAAAGCGTGATATCGAGATCCTCGCGAAACATTCAGAAAGCATCATTGGACGTCCCGCGGTAGGAGGTCTCCCAGCGCACTGGGCGGCCTTGAGTGTTTTCGAGTCGATGCGAGCGGCGCTTAAGACTGTCTTTGGGAATGATTCGTTCAAAGGGCGAACTGTTGCGATTAAGGGATTGGGTAATGTCGGCTCTGACTTGGCGATGCTCCTACATAAGGCCGGAGCGCAAATTGTCGGGGCAGAGAAGAATCAGGATCGGCTCCGCGCGGTACAAAAGAAGATTCCGAGTATGCGCAGCGTCTCGCCTGAAGCAATCTTGACGCAAACGGCGGATATTCTCTCACTCTGCGCCCTCGGCGGGGATCTCTCCGAGAAGACAATCGCGAAGCTCAAGGTGAAGATTGTCTGTGGTGCGGCGAACAATCAGCTCGCGACGCCCAGAGACAGTGCGCGCCTCGCGAAGCGCGGCATCGTGTACATCCCTGACTACGTTGCCAATGGAGGGGGATTGATTAATGTCGTCGACGAGCTCGATGCTAAGGGATATGACCGCGCCCGTGTTGAGCGTCGCGTCTCCCAGGTACGCAAGACCGTCACCGATATTCTCACTGCCGCAAAGAAGAATCGCTGCGCACCCGACGCGATTGCCGATCAGATAGGGAAGAAACGTTTTGCGGGCAGCCGCGCATAACCTATGGCGAGTAAGACAAACGTGAAGGCCCCGCTTGTACTACCGACAGCACCGGTACAGAGAATGGCCGATCGAGTTTGTACCCGCGATTCAGATACGTGGTTGCGCGTGCGGACGAAGAACGCGCTCACACTCTTCCGTGACGCAGCGGAGCGTGTGCCCGCGTACAAAGCCTTTCTTAAGGAGCACGGTGTCAACCCGGAAACCGTCCGCACACGTGAAGACTTCGAGAAGCTGCCGACAACCAACAAGGCAGCGTATCTTAAGAAATATCCTTTTGCTGATCTCTGTTGGGACGGTACGCTCGGTCGCCCGGCCGTGTTTTCCTCCACCTCGGGCTCGACTGGGAAGCCCTTCTACTTCCAACGCACCTCGAACTTGGAAGAACAGTACTCGGTGCTCGTCGAGCTGTTCTTGCGCAATGGAGCACAGTTGCCGGGACCAGACTGCCCGACACTCGTTATTGTGGGCTTCGGAATGGGCGTGTGGATAGGCGGGACGCTCACATATCGAGCCTTCGATATCGCGAGCCGACGAGGATACCCGGTCTCGATACTCCCAGCGGGCGTGAACAAGGCAGAGATACTTAAGGCGCTTCACGACCTCGCGCCGTCATTCAAACAGACTATCCTCATCGGCTACCCGCCGTTCGTGAAGGACGTCCTCGATGAAGCAGAGTTTGAGGGGATTAATCTGAAGAAGCTTAATATGCGCCTCTTCTTCGCGGCGGAGGCATTCTCCGAGCGCTTCCGCGACTATCTCGCAAAGAAGGTCGGGATGAAGAATATCTACCGCGATACGTTGAACATCTATGGCACCGCCGATATCGGCGCGATGGCGTTCGAGACGCCGACCGCCATCCTTATGCGCCGGCTCGCGATGAAAAATAAAAAGCT
This sequence comes from bacterium, assembly GCA_023267755.1. GTDB lineage: Bacteria > Patescibacteriota > Minisyncoccia > Phycocordibacterales > Phycocordibacteraceae > C7867-001. The sequence continues at coordinate 14,784 of JAHFMR010000004.1, read as the reverse complement.
CTTCGGCCGTATCTTTGGCGATGTGCGGAAGACGCCGACTCTGGCGCAGTACAATCCGGCATTTGTCTCGTTCGAAGCACCTGACGGAGAGGTCATTCTCACCGGCTACAGCGGCGTGCCGCTTATCCGCTATGCAGTGGGTGATCGCGGTGGTGTGTACACCTATGACGAGTTGAAGGCGATTTTTGCAGAAGCGGGTATCAACCTTGCAAAGGAGGCGAAGAAGCTTAATATGCCGCTCTACGAGCTCCCCTTTGTCTACGTGTATGAGCGATCCGACCTCGCCACCACGCTTTACGGTCTGCAGGTCTATCCCGAGTACCTTCGTGACGTGATGGTGAGCGATTTGATACAGCGTTTCTGTACCGGGAAGTTCCAGATTGTAACTAAGTATGATGATAAAGAAAATCAGTATCTCGAAATAAACGTCGAGCAGAAGCGAGGAGTCGAGTCGGTGTCTGAAATCTTCAAGAAGGAAGCAACGCGTGCGGTCGAGGCCGCCTTCAAGGAGCGGAGCTCCGAGTATCGCGAGCTCTCGACGTTCGTGAATGAACGCCCGCTTTTCAAACTCGTATTCCGCCCATCAGGTGATCCTGAATTCTTCCCCGCAGGCATCAAGCAGAAGTGGGTGGTGAAGCCGTCCTAAGTAAATAACGTCCACGTAGTGTAGTGTCGTGTGATACCATTTCGGTATGAAACCGGAACAACTCGATCGTACGCAAGAATCGTTTGCCGCATTTCGTGATCGCCTCCAACCTGGTACTGTTGTTGATCGCTACGATCTCCTCCTCGAGGATCTTTTCCTCATCCGCAATCCGCGCTTCAAATTTATCAAGGACCATAGCGCCGAGGTAAAGGCATTCTCGGAAGAGTATGCAGCAGGGAAGTCCGGTGAAGAGGTAGGCGAGTGGTTTTACTTCCCGTGGAACAAGACACTCGCACACTACCTGCCGCACGAAGAGCACCAGGAGATCCGCACTGCTCGCAATCGCAACATCATCACCAAGGAAGAACAGAAAAAGTTTTATAATCTCTCGGTCGCGTACGCGGGCCTCTCGGTGGGTAGTCACGGCGCGATGACAACGGCGCTTATGGGCGGGGCGCGCCGCATCAAGATCGCCGATCCCGACGAAGTCTCTCCCTCGAACTTAAACCGCATCCGCCTCGACTTCCTCTCCCTCGGACGCAAGAAGACTGACCTCGTGAGCGAATATATCTACCAGCTGAATCCCTACGCAGAGATAGAGGTCTATGGGGCGGGTGTCACTGAAGAGACGATGGACCAATTTCTCTCAGGAGCCGATGTGCTTATCGAAGAGACCGACAATCTAGAGATAAAAATTCGCCTCCGGCTCGCCGCGCGTGAGAAGGGGATCCCGGTGGTGATGGCCACTGACAACGGCGACGGAGTCATCGTCGAGATCGAGCGCTTCGATCTCGATCGTTCGACACAGCTCTTCAACGGCGCGCTTGGAGACCTGACGCTTGAAGAATTTAAGACCTTCCCGCCGTCTGATTTGCCTAAACTCGCTACCAAGATTGCCGGCGCTGACCACGTTGTCCCGCGGATGTTGCTCTCGCTTAAAGAAGTGGGGCAGACGCTCTACTCGTGGCCGCAGCTCGGCGACGCCGCGACGCTCTCGGGTGTCGCTATCGCGTATTGTCTGCGCCGGATTGCTCTCGGAGCGCCGCTTGCAAACGGTAAGTCAGAGATACATATGGACGCGATATTCGACCCGACCTATCACACTCCTGAAGCAACCGCAGAGCGCGACACTATCCGTATGATGTTCAAGAAAGCGATTGGTCTCGCATAATCACCGCTACTATGGAAGCCACACTTCGGGCCATTCTCGATACCGCCGTCTGGGCTCCCTCGGGGGATAACTCGCAGCCGTGGTCGTTTACACTTCACGGCAATAACATTCGCGTCCATCTCGATCCGCATCGCGATAATCCGATACTCAATTTCAAATTGAGCGGCACCTACATCGCTCACGGCGCGCTTATCGAGAATATTATCCTCGCAGCGTCTCTTTCTGGAGTGCGAGCTGAGGCGCATATCCTCCCAGACCTGGCCGATCCCTACTGTACAGCAGAGATTATTTGTACCGAATCGGGCGTTGATGCCGACCCGCTCGCCGCCTTTATCCGAGAACGGCACACCAATAGGAAGTCGTACAAGAAGCAGCCACTGGGCACCGAAGTAACAGCTGCGTTCTCTGCGGCAGCAGAAACAATCAAAGGAACAAAACTCTTCCTCACTGAGGACAAAAAGGCCATTCGCGCAGTTGCAGCGGCATCGGCGGTTATGGAGCAGGTGGCGCTCGAGACGCCAGCACTGCGGGAGATATTCGTCGGCGATATCTTGTGGACCGATGAGGAGAATCGCTCGGGCAAACAAGGTCTCGCTATCAAGACGATGGAGTTACCCTTACCCGCACGGCTAATTATGCGACATCTTCATAATCACTTCGTTGCGCGCATCACGGACATGATTGGTTTCGCGAATATGGCCCGATTGGCGAATACTGGACTCTACGCATCAGCACCGCTTATGGGTCTCATTACGATCGCCGAAGAGAGTCCGTCGGCCTATATTGCCGCAGGGAGAGCGATAGAGCGTGTGTGGCTTGATGCGGCGAGCCACGGTCTCGCCTTCCATCCGGTCACGGGAATTCTCTTCTTGGCACGAAGCCTTGAGAGGGGAAGTGCGGAAGGGTTATTGCCGAAGCACTTTGAACAAATACGAAGGGCGAACGCGACGATACGGAAGCAGTTTGGCGTAGAAGCGAGCGATACGCCAGCAATGCTCTTCCGCACCGGCTATGCATCACCAGCGACAGCACGTTCGTATCGACGCGCGCCGGATATTCAGACCATATGACAAACATTCTCTCTTTCAATGTCGATTTAATCGTGACAGGGGTGGCCGCTGCCGGTATGGCTGTACTCGGTTTTACCGCTTTTATGAGTGACTCGAGGAGTACGACCACCCGCTCATTCTTCCTCTTCACTATGGCGGGGACGGTCTGGAGCCTGTTGAATTACTCGTTCTATCACGTGGCCAACCCAGACCTCGCGCTCAATATTATGCGACTGGTAATCTGTGTGGCGGTATGGTTTGTCCTCTTCCTCTTCCAATTTCTGTACGCGTTCCCAAAGACGGACTTTACGTTCCCCTCATGGTACCAACGCATCGTTGTCCCTGGGGCTGCATTCGTATCGATTCTCACCCTCACCTCCTTTGTGTTCGTGCGAGTGAGCGCCCTCTCACCGAATGGGACGGTTGTCGGTATCGAAAATGGTCCGGGCATATTTCTCTTTGTCGCGACGGTCACCGCGCTTATCTTCGGGGGGCTACTCATCTTTATCCAGAAGATGAAAAGAATTCCGAAGGAAGCACAGTCGGTATACAAACCGGTGTCCTGGGGACTTCTCATCACCTTCGTGCTCATCATCACCTTCAATCTTATCCTCCCGGCATTTTTCAATGATTCGCGCTTCATCCTGTATAGCGCCATCTTTATTCTCCCCACGGTTATTGGTGCAGCATATGCGATACGGGTCCATCATCTTTTTAATATCAAGGTGTTCTCAACCGCGCTGCTTGTCTTCTTGCTCTCGATTGTCTCCTTTGGAGAAATCATCTTTTCGGACACGCTCGTTCTTGTATTGTTTAGGACTGGCGTACTCGTCTTCGTGCTTATCTTCGGTATCAATCTAATCGGAAGTGTGATTCGCGAAGTGGAGCAGCGCGAGAAAATAGAAAAACTCGCGAAGGAGCTCGCCGATACCAATGAGCGGCAGGAGGGGCTTATCCGCTTCATCAGTCACGAAGTGAAGGGCTATCTTGCTAAAGACAGCGGCGCCTTCGCCGCCCTCTTGGAGGGCGACTTCGGCACACTCTCGCCAGAGCTCACGCCGTTTGTCGAGCGTGCTATCGCCGAGACACGCACGGGGGTGGAGTCGGTGATGAATATCCTCAAGGCGTCGAATCAGAAGAAGGGGACGACAGAGTATAAGAAGGAGCCGTTTGATATGGCGGCGCTCGTGGCAGACAAGGTGCAGAAGGAAAAAGCTACGGCCACTGCGAAGAGGCTCTCACTGAACCTGATTGCCGACCCTGCGGGCGCGCCCTATATGTTCACCGGCGATAAGGCCGAAATAGGCGACCATGTGCTGCGCAATCTTATCGAGAACGCCATCAACTACACCCCGTCGGGGACGATTGACGTCTCACTTAAGAAGGACCCCTCGACTTCCCTCAATTCCACTCGGGATAAATCGCTCGGGGCAGGGAATGGGAAGATTATCATCACGGTGCGCGATACGGGGATGGGTATTACCGACGAGGACAAGCAGCGGCTCTTCACCGAGGGCGGACACGGTAAAGACTCGCAGACAATTAACGTCCACTCCACCGGCTACGGGCTCTATATCGTGAAGAATATCGTTACCGCGCATGGTGGCACTGTCCGCGCCGAGAGCGCTGGGGCGGGGAAGGGATCGACCTTCGTCGTTGAGTTTCCGGTATAGTTTGGTAGTGTCTTAAGGTAGGCTATATAATTGTTGGCGTATGTAGGCATACGCCAGCTCGTTCGGAGAACATGCCTACACGAGGACGCGTATTCATGTTTCCTCACTCCGCTGGCGTAGCTCAGGTAGTTAGAGCATAGGATTCATAAACCTAAGGTCGGAGGTGCAAGTCCTCCCGTCAGCACACGGCACGACATTTTCCAGGGAATTTGCTAGGATGGTGAGACCTCTTTGCGGGGGTAGCTCAACTGGTTAGAGCATCCGCCTGTCACGCGGAAGGTTGCGGGTTCGAGTCCCGTCCCTCGCGCAGTTCATACAACACGGTCCGAACAGGGCCGTGTTGTATGTTAATTGAAAGAATAGGAAAATTCGGCTACTATGCGTTGGTGCGATAAGCCGAGATAGCTCAGTTGGTAGAGCAGCGCCATGGTAAGGCGCAGGTCGTCGGTTCAATCCCGACTCTCGGCTCTCGATTGGTCTGCGCGTTCTGCGCGCAGATATAATCGTAGTCTTGTGGTAAGAAGTAGAGAGAGTGCCGGGGTATGGAAACTCCCATACTCTTGGCTCGTTCGGAGGATACGTCTGAGTGAAGACATTCAGTCGTATCTCCTCACTCGCCGGGGTAGCTCAGTTGGTAGAGCGAGGGTATCGTAAACCCTAGGTCGTCGGTTCAATCCCGACCCCCGGCTCCAAAAGGAATATTGCGTTATTAGGGGAAGGTACTATCATAGGTCTCATATGAATGAACACCCCCCGAGAGTTACTTCCTCTGAAGAAGAGGTTCCCGTTCCGGCTCCTGTTGTAGAGGGTGCTTATCAGGAGGCGGCACGTGTAGGGGCGAGAGAAGAGCGAGAGGAGAAAATAGACGCCCTGACAAACGAATATCTCATCGCCGAACAGCGCCTCGTGCTTCTTAGGGCGAATATTGCTCGAGAAAGCGGAGTCTCGGACGAGAGACTTAACGAGTTTGAACTATTGATGGATGCTAAAAATGAGCTCGCCGCAAAGCTGCGCGAGGTTGGTGTTGATCCGAAGGGATTGACGGAACCTGCCGTCCACTGAATGCAGTGATCGTTCCCCGCGATGGACGATTCTGCGAATCCACGACTCAAAGAGATCGAAGCGATGATGGCATCGCCCGATTTCTGGGCGGATAAGGACGAGGCGCAGCGAGTAGTGCAGGAATATCAGAGCCTGAAGGAGGTTGGCGAGGGCGACCCGCACGACCGCGGTAACGCCACGCTCGCGATACTCGCAGGGGCGGGTGGCGACGACGCCGAAGACTTCGCGCGCCTGCTTCGGCGGATGTATGAAGGGTATGCAACGCAGAAAGGGTGGCGCGTGCGTGAGCTCCACGCCAACGAGAACGATCGCGGCGGGTATCGTAATTTAATGCTCGAGATTGATGGCACAGGCGTCTACGGGCGATTAAAACACGAAGCGGGCGTGCATCGGCTCGTGCGCCAGTCACCCTTTAATGCGAACGCTAAGCGACAGACCTCCTTCGCGCTCGTGGAGGTATTGCCGACGCTCGTACCAGCCGATAAGGTGACTCTCGCTCCCGACGATATCGAGATGCAATTCGCGAATGCAGGCGGCGCGGGCGGCCAGAACGTGAACAAGCGCGAGACGGCGGTGCGTATTCTCCATAAGCCGACCAATCTCGCGGTGCACGTCTCGAGCGAGCGCAGTCAGCTCGCCAACCGTGAGAAGGCGGTGGAGCTCTTGAAGGCCAAGATATTCAATAAACAGGAGCAGGAACGGCAGGCGGCAGCCAAGGGGCGCTCTATCGCCGCCACCACCGCAAACGAGTGGGGGAGCCAGATCCGCTCCTATGTTCTCCACCCCTACAAGATGGTCAAGGATCACCGCACCAGTTTCGAATCGGGCAACCCTGAAAAGGTCCTCGAAGGAGACCTTGATGGCTTCATAGACGCGGCGATAGCGAGTGAGGTACAATAAGGGAGACGCATGATCTACTTCGACAAGGTGACGAAACGATACGGGGATGCAGCAGCACTGGAAGAAGTCACGCTCTCTGTCGCCCCCAAAGAGTTCGTCTCTATCGTCGGTCACTCGGGCGCCGGTAAGACCACCCTCCTCAAGCTCCTCCTCGCCGAAGAACGACCCACCGACGGCAATGTCTTCTTTGAATCAATCGATGTCAACGATTTGCCGAGTTCCGCGCTCCACCACTATCGTCGGAAGATAGGGATGGTGTTCCAGGACTTCCGCCTTATTCCCAATAAGACCGCCTACGAGAACATCGCCTTCGCGATGGAGGCCGCCGGTCGCACCGACGAAGAGATTAAGAGCGATGTCCCCTATATCCTCGAGCTGGTAAACCTTGCCGACAAGGCCAAGCATTTCCCCGACCAGCTCTCGGGCGGTGAGAAGCAGCGCATCGCGATAGGCCGCGCGATTATCAACCAACCAGAACTCATCGTTGCCGATGAGCCCACCGGCAATCTTGATCCTATTAACACCTACGAGGTGGTGGAGATCTTGAAGAAGATTAACGAGCTCGGGACCACGGTCGTCATCACGACCCACAACAAGGGCGTTGTCGATGCTATCGGCAAGCGGGTCATTACGATTGATCGCGGGCGCCTGGTGCGCGACGACGCGGGCGGGAAGTATATCTTATGAAAACAACGAGCGTAGCGACTATGTTTTCGTTAGATGCCGCAATTCCGTGGGGGTCTCCCCGCCACGGAATTGCGGCGACTGGTACAATGTAAAGTATGGACTGGATGATTATAAAACGAGTGTTGGTGACCGGGTTTAAGAACTTCACGCGCGGCGGCGCGGTCTCGGCCGCCACGGTGCTTATTATGACCGTCACGCTCGCGATTATCGCGTCGCTCATCTTCCTCTCCGCGCTGCTCACCTTCACGCTCGACACAATCACGAGCAAGGTCGACGTCTCGGTCTACTTCGTCACGACCGCGAGCGAGCAGGACATCTTCGCAGTGCGCGATCAGATTAAGAAGCTACCCCAGGTGGCTGGTGTCACTTATACCTCGGCCGCTGACGCACTCGCGTCCTTCCGCGAGCGGCACGCGACCGACCAGCTCACCCTCCAGGCGCTCACCGAGCTTGGCGGCAATCCGCTCGACGCCTCGCTTGAGATACGCGCCAAGGACCCGACGCAGTACGAGAGCATCACCAGCTTCCTCGAGGCCTCGCCTGTGCTCTCTGCTGGCGGTGCATCGATCGTCGACCGTATCAACTATGCACAGAACAAAGAGGTGATTGACCGACTCGCGCTCGCGATACAGGCGACGCGCGAGGTCGGTCTCGCGGTGGTTGTCATCTTCGCTCTTGCCTCGATCTTGATCGCCTTCGCAACCGTCCGTCTCGCTATCTATACTGCTAAGGATGAGATTGCGGTGATGCGGCTCGTGGGGGCGAGCAATGCGTACATCCAGGGGCCGTTCATCGTCACCGGCGTGATTACCGGCATCATCTCTGCGGCGCTGGTCCTCGGTCTCCTCTGGCCTGCGACCTGGTATGTGGGAACTAAGACGGCGGACTGGTTCAGCGGCTTCAGCATCGCGAGCTATTACAGCAGCCATTTCCCGATTATCTTCTGCATCCTTATGGTCTCGGGCGTCGCGCTCGGCGCTATTGCCTCAGTGTTCGCTATCCGTAAGTATCTGAAAGTCTAACTACTATGGCAAAAGAAGGTCACAAATATATATTCGTACTCGGCGGCGTGATGAGCGGCGTGGGGAAGGGTGTCGTCACGAGCTCTATCGGCCTCCTGCTCCAGCAGAAGGGATATCCGGTCAACTTGGTGAAGGTGGACCCCTATCTGAATGTGGACGCGGGCACGATGAATCCGACTGAGCACGGTGAGACCTTTGTGCTGCGGAGCGGGCTCGAGACCGACCAGGATATGGGCAACTACGAGCGCTTCCTCGGTCGCGATCTCACGAACGACGACTATATGACAAGCGGTATGGTGTACCAGTCGGTCATCGAACGAGAGCGTGCGCTCGGCTACGGCGGTAAATGTGTCGAGGCTATCCCACACGTACGCGACGAGATCCTCCGTCGTATCGAATCAGCGGCTTCCTACAACGGAAGCCGCATCTCTGTTATCGAGATTGGTGGCACCATTGGCGACTTCCAGAACGCGCTCTTTATCGACGCCGCGCGCGTGCTCAAGATGCGTCACCCCCAGGACGTCCTCTTCGTGATGGTCTCCTATCTCCCCACGCCCGGGACGCTCGGCGAGATGAAGACGAAGCCGACGCAGACGGCCGCGCGCGACTTAAACTCATACGGCGTACAGCCAGACTTTATCGTCGCGCGCTCTAAGGAGCCGGTCGACGAGAAGCGTAAGGAGAAGCTCGCTATCTCCTGTACCGTGCGCAAGGAGCACATCATCTCCGCGCCGGATATCGATAGTATCTACGAGGCTCCGCTTAATTTCGAAAAGGACCATCTCTCTGACACGCTGCTCGAGGCACTTAATCTCCCCGAGAAGCGGAAGGCCTCGCTCGCGGCGTGGAAGAAGTTCGCGCAGGCGGCGGTGAACACGAGAGCGCCGGAGGTCTCCATCGCCATCGTCGGGAAATATTTTGATACGGGCAGCTTTGTCCTCTCAGACGCCTACCTCTCGGTCATCGAAGCAATCAAATTCTCAGCGGCCAAGCTGAATCGTCGCGCTAAGATTACTTGGGTCAATTCTAAAGATTTGGAGAAGGGCGGCACCAAGGCGCTCGCGGCACTCAAGAAGTATCAGGGGATTATCGTCCCGGGCGGCTTCGGCGAGAGCGGCATCGAGGGGAAGATTGCAGCTATTAAGTTCGCTCGCGAGAACAAGATTCCTTATTTCGGCCTCTGTTACGGGATGCAGCTGATGGTGATTGAGTACGCGCGCAATGTGCTCGGCCTTAAGGACGCGCACACGACCGAGATCCAGAAGAACGCCGAGAGTCCCGTCGTCGACGTGATGCTCGAGCAGAAGAAGCACCTCGCTGACAATAAATATGGCGGCACGATGCGTCTCGGCTCTTATCCGGCCTATCTTAAGAAGGGGACGATGGCGCGTGCGGCGTATAAGAAAGAGCTCGTGGAGGAGCGTCATCGCCACCGCTACGAGATTAACCCCGCCTACGTGAAGCAGCTCGAAGCGGCCGGCCTCGTCTTCTCAGGCACGAGTCCCGACGGTGTCTTGATGGAGATAGCCGAGCTCCCGCGCGAAAAACACCCTTTTATGCTCGGAACACAGTTCCACCCCGAACTGCGGGCGCGCCCGCTTGACCCGCACCCGCTTTTTACCGAGTTCCTCCGCGTCGCTAGTAAGCGACACAAGCGTTAATTACTGTTTCAGGCCGAGACCAGTGCGGATAAAGTACCAGTTGAGCGCGAGGAGAGCGAGTATAAGGCCGGTGAGCACAGTGAAGCAGGTGATGATAGGGACATCGGAGAAACCGAGGAAGCCGTAGCGGAAGCCGTTGATGAGGTAGAGGACCGGATTTACGAGGCTTACCTGCTGCCAGAAAGGGGGAAGCGAGTTGATAGAGTAGAACACTCCGCCGAGATAGACGAGCGGCGTGAGCACGAAGGTGGGCACGATAGTGATGCCATCGAAGTTTGTTGCGTAGATGCCGTTCACCAGCCCCGCGAGCGCGAAGATGAGGCTCGAGAGAACAAGGAAGAGGAGGACGATGAGCGGGTGAGCGACCGAGGGGAGTGCAAAGAAGAGGGAGACAACGAGCACCAAGAGGCCGACCATCACGCCGCGCACAATCCCCCTCGATACATAGCCGGCGATGATGACGTGGGGTGGCGTCGGCGAGACGAGGATCTCGTCGATATTGCGCGAGAAGAATTTAGACTGAAAGAACGTCGTCGCAACGTCGGTATAAGCATTAGTAATGACCGAGAGCATCACGAGCCCGGGGACGACGAAGAGGATATACGGGACGCCGTTTAAGCTGCCGATGCGCGAGCCGAGGATACTGCCGAACACCGCGAAGTAGAGGACCGAGGTGACAACCGAAGGGAGGAGCGTCTGCGACCAGATGCGGAAGGTGCGGACCACACCCTTGCGCAGGATAGTGTAGAAAGAGATGAATTGTTTCTGGGGAGGCATATTAGTCTTTGGTGAGCTGGACGAAAACCTCTTCCAATTTCCCGCCTGAGTAGCCGCTTGTTCCGGTTGAAAGGGAAGGGTCGTGCAGAGCGAGGATCTCTTCCATCGTGCCGTTCGCGACAATCTCGCCCTTGTTGATGATGGCAACGTGCTTAGCGAGCTGCTCGGCTTCTTCAAGATAGTGGGTGGTGAGGAGGATCGTGACGCCCTCTTTAGTGAGCCCCTGGAGATAGTCCCACATACTCCGGCGCAGCTCCACGTCGACACCGGCGGTGGGCTCGTCGAGGATAAGGAACTTGGGTTCGTGGATAAGCGCACGTGCGATCATCAGGCGACGCTTCATCCCGCCCGAGAGCCGGAAGCCTATCTGACCGCTCTTATCGTCGAGCCCGAGATCCTTCAAGAGACGCTGTGCGCGCGGGATAGCGACCGAGCGCGGGATGCCGTAATACCCCGCCTGGTTCACGAGGATATCGAGCGGCTTCTCGAACGGATCGAAGTTTACTTCCTGGCCGCAGAGGCCGATGAGCGCGCGAGCGCGCTCAGGCTCAGCGTCGATATCGAAGCCGAAGATGCTCGCCGAGCCGCCGCTCTTGGTGACGAGGCCAGTGACGATACTGATGATGGTTGTCTTACCCGCGCCATTAGGACCGAGCAGCGCGAAGAGCTCTCCGGCGGGGACGGTGAGTGAGACACCTTTGAGCGCTTCGGTCCCGGTGTCATAACGCTTGGTGAGATTGGTAATAGTGAGTGCGCTCTCCATAAGAGGCTCAGTATAGCAGAAAGCAAGTTTTCGCCGACTACGAGATTTTACGAATCTCCTCGGTCAGAGCGTCGACGTCTTGGAAGAAGAGGGCGCCGCGCGTGTCGCGCGGACGCGGCAGGTCTATCGCAACGACCTTTTCCACGTGCCCAGGATGCGCGCCCATAAGGATAATCTGGTCAGAGAGCTCTATGGCGTCGGGGATGAGGTGATTCACCATCAGTATCGTGATGCCATAGGCGCGCCAGATCTTAAGCAGATCAGCCTTCAGCTCCTCGGCGGTAATAGTGTCGAGATTGGAGAACGGCTCGTCCATAATCAGAAAGTCAGGTTGTATCGCGAGTGCGCGGGCGAGGCCGACGCGCTGGCGCTGGCCGCCCGAGAGCTGGGCAGGGTAGTGGTTCTCGAGGTGGAGGAGACCGACCTCCTTTAGTTTCTCGCGCGCGACGCGCTCGCGCTCCTGCTTCGGCACGCTACTCATCCGGAGACCGAAGGCCACATTGTCGAGCGCCGAGAGCCAGGGGAAGAGCGCATAATTCTGAAAGACCATTGCCGGGCGGGAGAAGTTACGCACCACCTCGCCGCTTGTCGGGAGCATCATCCCGAGGATGACGCGCATCAAAGTGGACTTGCCTGCGCCCGAGGGGCCGATAATCGAGACGAAGGAGCCGGTGCGGACAGAGAAGGTGACGTCACGGAGCACGGAAAGATCGTGCCGTTCTTCATCGGCGAAGCGGGCGCAGATGCGCGAGAGGACGAGAGCCATATGCGGGTGAGTAGTCATAATCTATTCGGCATAGCGGCGACTGCTCTCTAAGAGGAGTGGCGCCCAGACGAGACGATTAATCACGAAGACGATAACGAGGATCGCGAGTGCGCCAGCCACGGCGCTCGCGTCGATACCGGAGATGTCTACATTCTTAATGAATGCGCCGAAACCGGCGATGTTGGCGATAATCTCGGCGCCGATAATCGCCTCCCAGCCAATAGCGATACCCACTATCGAGCCGGTGAGCACCGCGGGGAGCGCGAGCGGGGCGAGATAAAAGCTCACACGGCGGAAGCCGGTCGCACCGAAGATGGTGGCCGCGTCGTTCAGGTCTTTATGCGCCCCTTTGATAGCGGTCAGGACCGCAAAGAGAATAGGCCAGACGATAGAGCTCGTCGCGAAAAGGATAATCATCTGGTCGGTGAAGCCGAAGAAGTAGATAAAGAGCGGGAAGAGGGCGAAGGAGGGAATGTTCTGGAGAATATCGAAGAAAGGGAAGAAGAAGTCGATAAACGGGCTCCACCCCACGAGAAGCGCAATCGTGACGCCGAGCACAAGCGCGATTCCGTAGGCGAGCGCGAGGCGATAGGTGGTGCGCAGCACCGCCTCAAGGAGTGTCGGCCACGCCACGCCGCTGAAGTAGCCAGAGATGCCGAAGAGTACCGCGATGCCGATAACGATTGTCATCAGAATCAGCGCGCGGCGATGCCGCATCAGATGGATGCGGTGCCAGGGGCCTGCCTGCGGGTGAGTGACGCTCCGAATCATAGCTCCAGTGTAGCGTGCTTCTGGTGCGTTATACTTGAGTAATGAACATTCATCCGCTGTTTGTGCACTTCCCGATAGGACTACTTGCGCTCTACTCGATTCTTGAAATAGCCGCATGGATGTCTCCGTGTCTTCGTCGCCAGACGTGGCTTCTCTCGGTGAAGGCGTTCCTCCTCTTCGCCGGCGCTCTCGGCGCGTTCGCGGCGCTCTATACGGGCGGCGTGGCAGAAGACCTGATCCGCCACACCAGCCCGAACGCGTATATCCTCGAGGCGCACGCACCCTTCGCAGGAGCGACAACGCTCCTCTACGTCATCATCTGCGCCGCCTATCTGGTGCGTATTTTTGACGTGAGAGGGTGGGGAAGCCGCATCGTGGGGGAGAACAAGTTCTTTGGAGCGTTATGGAACTTCAAGAAGCGTTTCTGGTATGCAATCCTTACCAGCTGGCTCCTCCCGCTTATCGCGCTTCTCGCCTTCATCGGACTCACCATCACCGGCGCGCTCGGCGCGGCGATTGTCTACGGCCCAAACATCGATCCGCTCGTCTCCTTCGTCTATCACCTCTTCTGGGTAAACTAATCGTCCGATGTTTAGCACTCAAATCAGATCTGACAAATCGGGCTTAAAATAATTTGGACCCTTCAGAACCTTGCCGTCTTCGCGATAGATAGGGTGCCCGTCTGCACCGAGCTTACTCATATTCGACGCACAGACACGAGTGAAAGCCTCTTCTAATTCTCGAAGAGGCTTAACTGCTACCGCAGCTCCGGAGAGGACGACCTGCACGTCAGCAAGCTCCTTGAGCATATTGCAGTACAGTTCATGCGGGACCGGCTCACCCTTTTCTAAATGGGCGATGGCAGTATCGATATCAGAAAAAAGCTCCTTAACCTCTTCGTCGATAAGGGTGCGACGCAGCTTCAGAAGTGTGGGAGTCGGCGCAGCGTCGATATCGACACCGAACGCTGTATGAAAAGCGCGCACGCGATCCTCCCTCGTCATATCCATTTGTAAATAGTATGCCGATTCGGTGAACGGAACAAGCAGTAGCAAGGGTAGCCCTTGCTACCAAAGTTCCAAATAGAGCGGAGCGTGGTCTGATATCTCGTCGGGGAGCACTTTGAAATCTTTTACTGCTACACCACCAGAGACGAGAACATAATCGGCATATTTATCGGGTTTCGTATAATGCGCTGTGCGTGTTGAAGTGATGCCGTATTCTTTTATCAAGTTCCGCAGGCCAGTCTGCTCGATACGGATGAGGCTCTCGGTGTCGGGGAGGAGGTTGAAGTCGCCACAGAATACGAGAGGCTCGCTCCGCTCGCGGATAAACGCCACAATTTTCTCCGATTGTTCGAGACGTTCGGGGACATCTTTCTTTCCTGCACCGCCGATCCACAGCCCGTGGAAATTAATGATGGTCAGTGGTCCATTTGGGGTTAACACGGTCGCAAATTGGATATTGCGTGCATGATTACCAACATCTCCCTCGGGAATATACCCCTTCTGTTTATAGACAAATTTCTCCCCCTCCTCGATTACCTGCAAGTCTTTCTTCACCAGCATCATAAGTCCGTAGTTCTCGAGATGATGCGGACGGAAGTAGACAACGTGATTCGGTAGTGCGGCTGAGATCTCTTGCATCCCATACACCATCACATCGTTATTGCTCGTAACGAGTCCGCCCATCGGGGCGCCCTCAAGATGTTCATAAGGCGCTGACCAGATCTCTTGCAGGCAGAACACATCAGCGTCTGCGTGACGCTTAAAGAAATCGAGAAGCTTCTCTCTCCCAGCTCTCCCTCCCCACGTGTTTAAAGTGATAATCTTCATC
>JAHFMR010000010.1 GCA_023267755.1 bacterium | reverse complement strand
TACCTGCCAACCGTTCTTCTGATTGAAGGCTGGCTTGGGGAAGTAGCGGTCGAGAGCGGAGGAGAGGGAGATAGAGACAGTGCCCTCTGGGGGGTGGTGGAGGTAGAGGAAGGGGGAGTTGTTCACATAAGCATACCTTCCCGCCTGTGTATCCGTCACAAAATTTTGAAATCCGTTCAGAGTGAAATCGTCTACTGCGCTTGCGCCGTATCCAGCAGCATAAGTTTTCGTGCAGGTTAGATCAAAAAGCCATCTTATAGACCCCCCGCCAGATGCCCAAAAACTAAGTGTCTTAAGAACACATGTGTACCCAGCTCCTTGGAGACTGTCCGCGGCATACAGTAAATAAGGCGATCCCGAAACTGTATCGGCCACAGCTGCAATCCCGGCAAAAGAATATACCTGTTGGGCTTTTGCCATCGGCATCCCGAGGAAAAATGTCGGAGTGATTATCAGGGAGATTACTATGAAAACCTTTTTCATATGTCCCTGCTACTTCTTCTGTGACGCCCACCCTCCTGTATCCCAAGTAATAGTCTGCCCACCATTAGTAGAGTGTCCGTACTCGAAGTAGTAGGTGAGATGCGAGTCCACTGCGGGGTTAGTGGCATACGGGCTCGTGGCCTGAGCGAAGACTTGGTAGCCGAGCGGATCATAGGCATAAGCGGGGTTGATGATGGATGGTCCGTTCTGGTAGGGGCCGGAAATGGTGGGAGCGGGAGGAGGGGTGCAAGCAGCATCGCAGAGAGTATTCCCTGAACGAGTCGTGCCGGTAGCAGGGCACGATGTGTCGCCGCCGTTGGAGCCGTTTTGGGTCTTGGTATACGTTTGCTGTAACGTGCCGCTACCGCAGGTTGTATTGCTGCAAGAACCGGAGACGTCACTCCAATACCCGGAACAATTCAACGGTGGACATAGATACTCCGGCGGGGTGCTTGTCAGACACGCGAGCTGCCCAGTCGACGCGTCACACACATACGTACCGGGGATTGTTTGCCCGCAAGAGTTGGCGGCTGTAGAGGGGCAGGGGGTGTAGAGCTTTGCTTGGTCAGTAGCAGATAAAGTAGACCCATCGCAGACTAAACTGACAGCAGGAGGAGGGGTGCTGCAAGAAATGCTAGAACCATTCCTGCAGCACATCTCGTGCGTAGGAGTCGATACCCCGTTGACAAACAATGCCGCGAAGTAATACGCCGGCGAATTCACACTACAGGTAAGATCAAGATGGAATGTCCCGGTGACGCCGTAATAGTTCGGGAAGCAGCCGCCCGCCTCCGTGCCGTCACAAGTAGTTGTCGTCATCGACTGCGCATATGCCGTATGTCCTAGACTGAGGACGAGAATGACGATAAGGAAGAGTTTTTTCATATGCTTATCGGAAAAACACCACCATCCCCTCCGTCACCACAATCTCCCCCGTCTCCTTCGCCACGAAGGAGTTCCCTTCTTCTCTCGCTTGTGGATAGACGAAGTCTCCCGTGGTCTGCACCGGGACAGAGTTTGGGTAGAGAGCGAGGTAATGGCGGATGGTCTTAGTGGGCGCTGGGGTGATATCAAGGCGGGAGATATTCTCGATAGCAGAGGGGGTGAGGATGGTGAGGTAGTAGTTGGGGGTGGCGGGGATTGAAGCGATTTTGGGGAGGAGGTAGCTAAGAGAGTTCTGCTTCTCTTCTGGGGAGAAGCCTAGACGCGTGAAGAAGTCGGAGTCTTTTAGGAAGGAAACAACGTCTGCTTTGGAAGAGAAGTTCCTTCCCTTCCTGGTGAGGGTGACTGAGGGAGTGGCGAGCTCGTAGAAGAGGTGGGGTTCTTGTACTCCGTTCACGGAGAGCGTGTCGTCTTTAGCTTGTACCTGCCAACCGTTCTTCTGATTGAAGGCTGGCTTAGGGAAGTACTTGTCGAGGGTGGAGGAGAGGGAGATAGAGACAGTGCCCTCTGGGGGGTGGTGGAGATAGAGGAAGGGGGAGTTGGTATTCCAGATGAGCTGATAGGAACCCGACAAAGTGTTTGTTATAAAATTCTGAAACCCGTTTAGGGTATAGTCATCTATCGCTGATGCTCCATATCCGGCCGCATAAGTCTTTGTACAAGTTGCGTGTCGAGCTGTGATAAAGGAGGTGAAGGGGTCGGACGTTAGTGAAGAAGCCTGAATAGGATTGCAGATGCACGTGTATCCGCTACTCATCAGAGCATACACGGCCGAGTATGGTAGATATGATTCTCCTGGTATAGAGCTCTCCTCACCGAAACCAAAGCAAGCCCAAAAAGCCGGATCTAGTGTTTGTGAAAAACCCATCGGGGTATATAGAAAAAAGGTTGAGATAAGTAGAAGAATGAGTACGGACACCTTTTTCATAGTCTCTATACTGTACGTCGACGTTTCTTCACGTAGAGCGTTGTTACCGCGCCAAGGATACCAGCGAGCACCATTCCCGCGGCCTGCAGGCGCATTTGCATCACCTGCTCTTCTTTCATAAACGCTTCGTATGTCGCCAGGGTCACGCCCCCCTTAGCGAGCTGTTTTATCGCCGTATCGGCGTCAGTGAGTGCTACACGTAACCCATCTAATTCAGGATTCGATACTTTCATCCCTGCCTGGGTATTCTTCTGCTTATTCATTTCATATGCCGCGAGCTGACGATAATCTATGATCGCCGAGAGAAGCTTCCCCACTTCCGTGTTCATCTTCTTCGGATCAGCAATAAGCTGTTTGAAGGTGTCGAACTGCAGAGTCCCTCGGAGGGCAAGAAGTGTGGCGAATGCTGGGAACCGGTCCTCGATCGCTTGGTTATAGCTCATCAGCGAGAAGACTGTATCGGTGCCTTCTGGAATAATCGGTGCGAGCTCCGGAGGGAACTTCACCTCGACAAAGGGGCTAGTATTGTTCTTTTGAGCCATGTACTTCATCTCCACCGTCCCCGTTTTATCATAGGTCTGCACTTGGATAAGATTTTGAGCAAAGAAATCAAGCAAGCCGAAACTCTCCACCTTGTGCGTCGGGTATGCATCGGCGACATCGTATTTGTCGAAGTACGCGTTCTGTGTCGACTTCGGGTACACGAACAGCCGGAACCACTCGACAAACGGTTTGCTCTGATAATCAAACGAGGTGTTCTGGCTGTACCACGCCTTATAGCTTCCGTCTGATGCTGTCTTGGTGAGCGAGATCATAGCGCCGTCGTAGAGGTAACGATCGTTAGTTACCTTGAGTAGATTGTCGGATTGTATCTGGAAGAATACACAATCTATAAAGTGTCTTTGCTCGTTTGGGTCGACGACATATTCTTCAGCAATGATGAACTCCTTTGCAGGATCTGCCCAGGTGTCAGACCCGGTTGAGGAAGGAAGTGGGAGCTTGGGCGGGTGGACATATCCTGTTTGCCGACCGAAGCTGTATAGCCGCAGCTCGAGGACTGGCTTGCTGACGTCGATGCCGAACGAACTCATGTTCCCATAATTTCTCGAGAACCTCGGTTCGATATCTGCATACGTCGTCGTCGCGAGCTGCTGGAGTGGAGCGCTGAAGACGACTGCTTCTGCCATATTCTCCTTCAGTGTGGCGAAGCATTGCGCCTGTGGGCTCGTCTCATCTGCGGCGGTCGCCGAATAAGGATGTGCTATCGCAAAAGAAGCTCCTACAAGCACCAGGGCGAGCGCGATGACGAGTTTTTTAGTTTGCATACTATAAGGCTAAGTATAAAACAAAAAAACTGATACAAATTAGTTATTCGAAAGGAAGTCGATGTTGGCCTGGATAGAGCGCGCGAGCGCCATCACACTGTTGCCGTAGGAGCGGCCGGCGGTCGCCCACGCGCCGCCGGCATAATACTTGGCCGCGGCAGTGTACTCGGCGGTGTAGCCGCCTGCACCCGCACCAAGATCGTCAAAGTAGAGCGACATCGCGACAATAGCGTCTTCGGCCGCCCAGGGGTTAGGTACCGCGTGCTTGGTAACCGCGGCGATGCCCGATTCATATATATGCCACGTGGAGGGGATAAACTGCGCCGGCCCCATCGCGCCGCCATAGCCGCTCGACTGCGGACAGGAGACGACCTGTTTGGTCGGGTCATAGCCGAGCCGTAGCCCAAGATCGAGGAAGGGTGGGATATCGCGCCCGGGCTTCATCACGTTCGGGTACTGCTTGCCGGTGCTCTTGCTCACCCCCGCGCCAGTAGTGGTGTTGGTGACATAACACTGCCCCACGTTCTTGCCGAGATTCGATTCCTGAGTGAGCACCGCGAGGATGAAGGCGGGGCGGACACCGGTGCGCGCTTGCGCCTCCTTGGCATACGCGAGCGCGTCGCTGAACTGAATAGCGACTGCGTCGCGCAGCGGGAAGAGTGCGGCGCGTATCGCGGCCGCCTTCGCTTGCCTGTCAGCGAGCACCTTCTTATACTCAATTTCCTGATTTGTGGTTATCGTGAGCAATTGCTGTTTCTGCGTCTTGTCGCTCGCGATCTGATTCTTCTGCGTCTCCACCTCATACTTCGCGTCAACGGTCTGATTCTGCTTTTCCGAGAGCGCCGCCTTCTCACTCTCTGTCTGCGTCTTGGCGGCGCGAATATCGGCAAAGAGATTTTTGAGACTCGTCTTAATCGAGACGAAGGCATCAAGATCGCTAAAGAGTCCGGAGACGTCTTGTGCGCCGAGTGCGACGCTAATCGCCGAATAATCGTCCATCATCTGCGTCTGGCGCAATATAGAGCCGAGCGCCTCCTTCCCACGATTAATACGACTGGAGAGTTGGCCGATAACGACATTCTTCTGCGCTATCTGGGCGGCAAGCTGCTTGATGATGATATTCTTGGCATCGATCTTGGCCTGCGCCGCCTTAATCTGAGCGTTGAGGAGCGTGACGTCGCCCTGGAGTGTATTCTTCTTCGCCTGAGTGTCGCTGATAATCTGCTGTTGCACCGCAATCTCCTTCTGCAGCTCGTTGTACTGTGCTTGAAGCACTGCACGCTCCTCCGGCGTGAGATCTTGCGCCCGTGCGGTATGCGAGAAGCCCACGGCGAGACCGCCGCCGCACACTACTATCAACAAAAAAAGTCCTATGAGGGCCTTTCGGAACATCCTCCTAGTATAGCAAAATATTACTTCTCTTCCGACGCGGCTTCCCCAGCTGCCTCCTCCTTACCCTTCTTCTCCACTTCGATCGAGCCGATATCTGCTACCACGGCCTCCTCCTTTTCCTCAACAACCTGTTGCACGAGCGCAATAACGTCTTCAGCGTCAGTAATGAGCTCAACGCCTGTGGGCAGTGTGAGATCGCTCGCGTGAATCTGGTCATTTACCGCCTTAAGCATGGTGAGATCGACTGTGATGTCGTGCGGGAGATTCATCGGGTCGGCCTTGACCTCTACCTCGTGGAGCACCTTCACGAGATTCGCTCCTGCTTCGACGGCTGCAGAAATTCCGATAAACGTGAGCGGAATAGCAACTTCCACCTTCTCGCCCTTGGTCACCGCATAGAAGTCCACGTGGCGCGGAAGATTCGTAAGTGGGTCGCGATCCACCTCGTGAATAAGCGTCGGGAGCGATGCACCGATACCCTCGAGCGAGACAATCGTTGCCTCGCCAGCCTCGCGGAGTACCTTGGTGAAAGCGATTGCCGGGAGGGTGATAGATTCCGCCTCGTGGTGTGCGCCGTAGACGACCGCCGGAATAGACCCCGCACGTAGGAGCGCCGGTATCGCGACGTTCTTATCGCGCTTCTCAACCTTCAAACTAAGCATATCGCCCAAATATACGGGAAAAGGCCTAAGAATGCAACTGAAATCCGAATCCTCTCTTAAATTTTGTCTTTTTTCGTCAATGTAGGACGTACGACGTCCTACATTGGTATGTTACGATTGCAGTATGGAGCTGTACCACATAATTAATAGAGGTATTGATGGACGTAATATTTTCCTTGACGATCAGGACCGTGCTCGATTTGTTCATGATCTCTATGAGTTCAATGACATCTCTCCTGCTCTAGAATTTAATCATGCACTGGCTCGCTCCCGTAGCATGAATGTAGGACGTCGTACGTCCTACATTCGAGAAAGGATTGTTGATATTCACGGATGGAAATTGGTCGAAAATCATTTTCATTTACTTATATCCGAACGAGTTGAGAACGGTCTTTCACTTTTTTTACGAAGATTAAGTGGCTACGCGCGTTACTTTAATGAACGACACGAACGTCATGGGCATCTTTTCCAGGGAAGAACAAAAAAGATGCTCATTGAGAATGTGGCTCATTTTCTTTACGTCTTACATTATGTACACCTCAACTCTTTGGATAATCTACCTGGCTTTACTGAGTGGCGCGAGCGCGATAAAGGCGTTATACCAAATCTCCAAATAGCACTTGAGCATCTTCGCGCTGATCGTTGGAGTAGTTATCGCGATTATTGTGGTATTCCGAATTTTCCGTCAATCCTAACAAAGACTCTTTTCGAGGAGAAGCCAGGCGAATACGAAAAAGAGCTTAAAGAATATCTTGTAGACCGGAAGTTTGAAAATCTAGAACAAAAATTACTCGAATACTAAGTTAAGTACCAAGCTCATGCCGCATGTAGGACGTACGACGTCCTACATGCGCAATCACCCGAGGGCGGCGGAGACTGCTGCGAGGCGCGCGAGGAAGGCGGCGCGCGCGGCATCAATATTCTCCTCTTTCCCCTTCCAGATCGCGAGCGCTTCTTCCTGAAGCGCTCGCGCATAGGAGAAGGTAATCGGCCAAGGAGCATTAACCTCCCGCGCTTTGCGCGCGATGGCTCGGAGATTGTCGGTCGCCTGGTCCGGCGTCTGTCCACCCGAGAGGAAGACGATGCCAGCGACCTGTCGCGGCACGCTCGCGAGGAGCGCGGCGACGGTATCCTCGGCGACCTCGTCAGGTGTGTCCCGCTTGGCGTTCTCGCTTCCCGAGAGGACCATCGAGGTCTTGAGAATGACGCTCGCGTGGTCGACCGCGTGCTCTTCGATCACCGAGAAGAGCACGTTCAGTGTCTCCTCCACAACCGCGCGAGCGCGTGTACGCCCATGTACTCCTTCCATCAACACTTCCGGCTCCACGATAGGGACAAGGCCGGCCTCCTGCGCCACTTTTGCATAGCTGGCGAGACGCTTCGCGTTCTCGTGGAGCGCGAGCGCACTCGGTAGTGTGTCGCCCTCGATACGGACGACTGCTCGCCACTTGGTGAAGACGGCACCCTGCTTTCGATACAAGGCAAGACGCTCTGGGAGATCAAGTAGACCGTGAGTGATAAGTTCGTCTGGACTCTCGGGGAAAGGTTCAGTGCCCAGATCCACCTTCACCCCCGGCGCGATGCCGCGCGCAGCAAGCGACTTCGGGAAGAGTTTTTTATCGCCACCCTTCTCTTCAAGCGTCTCCGAGAAGAGGATCACGCCTGAAAGATACTTCTCGATACCCGGCGCGCCGAGGAAGAGGTCTCGATACTGCCGGCGCATCTCCTCTCCCGCGCCGACACCGTATGACGCGAGACGCGAGGTCGCGGTGTGCACGCTCTCATCAGCCGCGAGCAGTCCTTTATTGTCTGCGAAGAGGGAACGCGCGGTAGCGACAAGATCAGTCATACCGTTATTTTAACATGCGACGCTGCGAAGTACCTGACGAGGTGCTAAAATAATTTCTATGGACTTCATTGCTATCGGCGATACCACCGTCGATGAATTTATAAAATTGAAAGAGGCCCACGTCAGCTGCGACGTGAACCACGAAGAATGCACCATCTCGATGCGCTGGGGCGATAAGATCCCCTACGATTCTTCCCTCTTGGTCCCCGCGGTGGGCAACGCCGCAAACGCCGCTGTCGCTGCTGCACGGCTCGGACTCTCCTCCGGATTTATCTCGAATGTCGGTAAGGATCGTTTCGGCGATGACATCCTCGCGACCTTCAGGAAAGAAGGTGTCGATACCGCCTATATCGCTGTGAACGACGGTATCCCTACCAATCACCACTACGTGCTGATGTATGACGCCGAGCGCACTATCCTCATTCGGCACGAGAAATATCCATATCGCATTCCCGAAGGATTCGCCGCACCCAAGTGGCTCTATCTCTCTTCGCTTGGTGAACACTCCGAAGCGTTCCACCACGATATTGCCCGCTGGCTCTCGGTACACAAGGAGACCAAGCTCGCCTTCCAACCCGGCACCTTCCAAATAAAGATGGGGCGAGAGAAGCTCGCGCCGCTCTACCGGGCGACCGAGTTCTTTGCCTGCAATAAGGAGGAGGCTGAGCTCATCCTCGGCGTCACCGAGACTCCGGTAAAGGATCTCCTCGAGGAAATTCGCTCGCTCGGTCCAAAGATTGTCCTCATCACCGATGGCCCGAGCGGTGCTTACGCCTTCGACGGTACTGAGATGCTTAAAGTCCCGATGTATCCCGACCCGAAGCCGCCGGTGAGCCGCACCGGCGCTGGCGACGCGACGACCTCGACAATCGTCGTTGCGCTCGCTTTCGGCAACACGCTCCGCGACGCACTCCTCTGGGGGCCGATAAACTCGATGGCGGTCGTCCAAGAAATAGGCGCCCAAAAAGGACTCCTCACGCGCGAACAAATCGCGCACTACCTCGCTCGTGCACCTGAAGACTATACGGTTACACTCTTGTAATTATTCTCCTGGTCGAGTGTTTAGAATTGATTTCTGGAGCGCGTGATAGCTCGCTTCGTTGCCGGCTACGATGATAGCTGGCGGTGCGCCGGCAAGCGCCACGCGCACAATAGTGAGCGCCGCGATACCGCCACAAATAGTAACAATGAGCGTTGCGAAATAGGCATTGATTTTGTTTTTCATAGAAAATTAGTTTTTCACGAATACTTGCACGACCTTCTCGATGTGGGACGCGTCGAGTCCATAATGCGCGAGTAGCTCGTCGGGCGTGCCCGATTGGCCGAACTGGTCCTGCACGCCGAGCCGACGTATCGGCACCGGGTGATGTTCGGCGAGGAATTCCGCGACGGCGCTTCCGAAGCCGCCTGCGGTCTGATGCTCCTCGACGGTGACAACGCGGCCTGCACGCTTCGCCACCGCCAGGACGGCCGTCTCGTCGAGTGGCTTAATGGTCGGCACGTGCAGCACAATGGTCCCGATGCCACTCTCGGCGAGCGAGCGAGCCGCGACGAGTGTCGCATAACTCACCGAGCCGGTCGAGAGCAACGCCACCTGCGACACCTTCGACTCGAAGAGGGTCAGTGCCTTCCCTAGGGTAAACGGTGTTTCTTTCGTAGTAAAAATCGGTGTCGCCGCGCGTCCAAACCGCAGATACACCGGGCCGTCAGAGGCCGCGGCGGCAACAACCGCCTTGCGCGCCTCCTCGGCGTCCCCAGGTGCGATGACTGTCATCCCCGGGAGCATCCGCATCAGTCCGATATCCTCGAGCATCTGATGCGTCGCACCGTCGGGCCCCACCGAGACACCCGCGTGCATACCGCACACCTTCACCGGCATCTGGTTAAGCGCGATGGTTGTGCGAATCTGCTCATAGTTGCGCCCCGGGCTGAAGGCGGCGTAGCTCGCGATGAACGGAATCTTCCCCGCTCTCGCCATCCCCGCGGCGACCGTCGCCATATTCTGCTCCGCTACCCCAAGCTCGATAAACCGCTTTGGAAATTCCTTCTGGAACCACTCGGCCCGCGTGCTCTCTGCGAGATCTGCACAAAGCACCACCACGCGCGAGTCGGCCTTGGCCGCTTCGACCGTGCCGGTGCCGAAGCCGTCGCGCGTCGGCGCCGTCTCGACACCGTCCGTAAATATCTTTCCTGCGAGCTTTGCGTCTGGGTTAAGCATAGTCGTGCGGAATCGATCCCTTCATCGTGCGGATCTCCTTGAGGAATTGCTTTCCTTCTTCCTTGGTAGGCGGCTTGCCGTGCCAGTGGTAGTCGAACTCGATATCCGCCACACCGCGGCCCGGGACCGTGTGCGCCAAGATGAGTGTCGGCTTCTCGAACACTGCTTGTGCTTCTTCGACCGCGGAGATGAAGGCGGGAATATCGTTACCGTTTACCTCAATCACGTGCCAATTAAATGCCCGATATTTATCGGCAATCGGCTCCAGCGGCATCACGTCTTCAGTCATCCCATCTATCTGAATATTGTTGCGGTCCATCACCGCGGTGAGGTTACCGAGCTTCTCCTTACCGGCAAACATCGCCGCTTCCCACGTATTCCCCTCTTGCTGCTCACCGTCGCTCATCAGGCAGTACACTCGCTGCTTAGTACCGCTCATACGCAGAGCGAACGCCATCCCCGCGGCCTGCGAGAGCCCCTCGCCAAGCGGACCCGAGGTGGTCTCAAGTCCAGGGAGACGTGTGCGTTCCGGATGCCCCTGGAGCCGACTACCGAATTTCCGAAGGGTCATACACTCTTCTACCGGAAAGTAGCCTGCGTGTGCGAGTGCGGCGTAGAGCACCGGGCAGATGTGTCCATTACTGAGGACGAGTCGATCGCGCTCCTCCCACTCCGGCTGCTTCGGATCGTGATTCAGAATGTGAAAATAAAAAGCGGTGAGAATATCTGCCATACCGAGCGGGCCGGCGGTGTGCCCGCTTCCTGCGGCCACCAGCATCTCGATAATCGTCTCGCGAATACGCTCCGCGCGGGTCTCGAGCTCGCGAGTGTGTTCGTCAGTGAGCGCCATTACTCTTTATCATACTATACTCATACGCCGAGCGGCCGCTTGAGCGCCTCAAACTTCCTCACCTCAGCAGCCGGATTCGCGGCACCGAGCAGCGCGGAACCGGCGATGAGGCTGGTAACGCCGAGTGAGAGAAGTCGCTCTGCATTCCCAAGCGAGACGCCGCCGTCAATCTGTATCGGCACCTCTGGGTGACGCTTGTGGAAGATAATAATCTTCTCGAGCACGCGCTGATCAAAGGGCTGCCCTTGCTTCCCTATCTGAGCGATGCCCATAAACTGCACATAGTCGATACTGCCGAGATTCGGCGAGAGAAGCGAGGTGTCGCTCGCGATATTGAGTGCAACGCCGTAGGAGATGTCGTCGCCGTAGCGGGTGCGTGCGTCTGCGAGGAGCCGGGTGAGATCGACCGTGCTCTCGGCGTGGAAGGTGAGTCGCGTCGCGCCGAGCGCGAGCCATGGGCCAGCGGCACGATCGGCATCGAAGCTCATCAGGTCTATCTCGTAGGCGACACGCTCAAGCGCCGGAAGCATCTGCCCCGCGGCAACCATCTCCGAGAGTTCAGCCGGCGCAATGTAGGGCGCGCCCTTCGTAGCTTCAGCGGAGTAGGGCCAGGATGCAGGAGCCGCGAAACGTCCGTCGACCACGTCAATCTGTATGCGGTCGACACCAGGCATATGCGCGAAGAGCGCGAGCTGCTCCTCGAATTCTCTTCGAGAAGACGGGAGCACTGCCGGAACGACGATGCTCATTGCAATCTAGTATACATCGTAAGGATTATTTGCCGACGTTGTACAGCTGTTTAACTTCACTCGCGGAGAGTGCGCGGTTATAGACACGCAAATCGTCCATAGTTCCGTTAAAATACGCGCCGCTATATAAACCGATATTTAAGTTACTACTGGCTACTATTGTGTTGGTTTGGGTACCCTGATTCTGCGCGACACCGTTTACGTAAATTTTAAAATTGTTGGATCCGGCGTCTTTATCGTATGTCCCAACTACGTGATACCACTGATTGGTATTAAGCGCAGACGTATCTAATGACGTAAGGCCCACTCCTGTTATGTTTAGTTGGAATCTAACAGCATTACTGCTGGGTTGAATATAAAGACCATACGTACTTTTGTCGAAAATACTTCTCCAGACCGCCGTTGGATGCCAGCTTGGAGACTTAACCCAAGCGGAAAGAGTTATGGCATTGATAATATCCAAACTAGCAGGAGCACCAACACTTATGTAGCTTGAGGTTCCGTCAAAATTCAGCGCCTGACCGATCTTCCCGGGGACAGGACTGGTGCTCGTGCTCATATTGGTAAGCGCTCCATCGTTACCATTACCGCTTCTGTCCAACGCTTTATTAGTATTCCAGTTCATATCCTTACCATCGAAGGACCAGAGTCCGGTCAAGCCACTAGTGAGGAAATTATTTGTCGGGGTATTTATAGTGGACGCACCCTGTTTATAAGCATTGACGATTTCTGTCGGCGATAGGATGCGACTATATATATGGATGTCGTCCATAATCCCAGATTGGAAAAAGGAAGTCCCTCCGCGCGCGCCTATATACAGGTCATAGGTCTTAAAGGTGGTACCGGCAGCTAAGTTAGTGAGGACATAGGTGAGCGTCTGAGACACGCCGTCTACATATACACTGTCAAGTTGCTGGGAAGCTTTTGTACGGTCATACAAGAAGGTGAAGAAATGCCACCCTGGAGATGGTGCAGTATAGGTTGCGGTTGAGTACAATGGTCCCACCCCGTATACCGCCGTGACAAATTTAGTTGCCTGATACACAGAGCTGTCAGAATATGCGAATTGCCAGAAAGAACCATCAGGGTTTGCGTTAGCATCAGCTGATAGTTCCATCATCTGGTACGTTGATCCGCTAGGAGGAGGGACCTTGTACCAGTAGGAGACGGAGACTTTTTGTATGCCAGCAAGGGGAAAAGATGACACCTTGATATAATTGCTTGAAGCATTGAAGTTTAGCCCTTTACCGAGCTTGCCAGTGGGCCACGAGGGAGAGCCGAACAGGGTTCCTGTGTTTCTGTTCCCGCTCATATCGTTTGCCTTAGTCCCTGCCCCATCATTCAGGGGCCAGTAGCCGACCAAGCTTCCGACCGCCTGCACAGTTTGCGTCTTGGCGATGCCGTACTGGTACAAACTTTTCACCTCAGACGCAGAGATGGCGCGATTATAAAAACGCACCTCGTCGATAATCCCATTAAAGCCTTGTGTTCCCCCAAAGGAGCCCACGAACATTGGATTAAGAACTGAGACGAGGCCGGCGAAGGCGGTGCTGGCCACAAAAGCTCCGTCGACATAGAGCGTCCCTGTTGTTCCGCTCCACTCCCCAACAACGTGATGCCATTTGCCCAGAGGAGTTGCTGCCGAGCCGATACCAACGGCTGTCGAACCAAGCACAAAGCTAACTGAATTACCGATAGCGTAGTTAAAATAGATTCTTTCACCAGTTCCAGTAGTATTCAATAAATAGCCGCCCGTTGTTTGCGACGTTGTGGCATACGCCCAGAACGAGATGCTCCCCGCACTCGCGGAGGCTCCCGTTGTCGGTATAGAGACATAACTACCGCTTGTGTTGAGCCCGTTGAAGAAAATGCCCTTCCCGGACTTCCCGTTACTAGTCCACACGGGGCTATTTACTAAGGTGCCGGTGTTTCTATTCCCACTCATATCGTTGGCTTTTGTTCCGCCGTTGTCTTCAAATGGCCAGTAGCCGATAAGGCCGACCGTAGAGGGGGCCTTGACTGTCGCGGCGTGTGCCAGAGAGACGGCTGACAGCCAGCCGCCTGTAGCCAGGAGTAGAAATATACTGATACCTAAGAAAAATGATGTGTTTTTACTAGTGTGAAGAAGTATTTTCATAGACGAACAGTGTCACTGTCCACTAAAACTTCGCGAGACGGCGCGCGTGGCGCGCCGCACCGGAAAACGGCGTATCGAGGAATATTCGCACCGCCTCTACCGCCTCCTTGCCCGAGACGAAACGTGCGCCGATAGAAAGAATGTTGGCGTCATTGTGTCGGCGCGCGAGGCGGACGAGGTCGTACCCGTCTTCCGAGTGTCCACCTTCGATATCGAGAGCGTGCGACACACGCATCTCTCCGTAGAATACCGCTGCGCGGACACCCTTCACTCGGTTCGCACACATCGCCTCGCCCTGCCCGCTTCCGCCGATAATGATTCCGACAGCATCCTGCTCTGCAGCGACCTTCTCGGCGCAGGGCGTAATGTAGTCAGGATAATCGTCGTCGTGATCGAGAGTAGGAGCACCCATATCAACCGCCTCATATCCGCTCGTGCGCACGTATTCGATAAGTGCGTGCTTGAGCGCGAATCCGGCGTGATCAGAAGCGAAGTAGATTTTAGGCATATTAGGCACGGGCGGCAGCGATCACGTGCCGCACGAGCGACTCGGTATAGCCCATCTCGTTGTCGTACCACGCGAGCACCTTCACGAGCGTGCCGTCGACCACGCGTGTCATCCCGAGATCGGCAATCGAGGCGTGTGTCTCGCCGACAATGTCGCTCGAGACAAGTTCCTCGTCGGTCGTGGTGAAGATGCCTTCCCAACGCGGCGCGGCAGCCGCGCCGCGTAAGACACTGTTCACCTCCTCGACCGTTGTTGGCCGCTTAGCAATAAAAGTAATATCAGCGAGAGAGCCGGCGGGCACCGGCACTCGGAGCGATATTCCGTCGAACTTCCCCGCGAGCTGCGGGTACGCGACCGTCACCGCAACTGCTGCGCCAGTGGAGGTGGGGACGATATTCTGCGCTGCTGCTCTACCCTCCTTCATATCCTTCTTGGCTGGGCCGTCGACAATCGACTGCGACGCGGTGTATGCGTGCGTGGTTGAGAGTACGGCTTTCTCGATGCCGATCGCTTCATCAAGAATAGCGATGACCGGACTCGCGGAGTTGGTCGTGCAAGATGCGTTCGAGGAGACCTGGCAGGTGGCGAGCTTGTCCTCATTTACCCCCATCAACACCGTCGCGCCAGTCTCCCCCTTGGCGGGGGCGCTAATCACCACACGCCGCGCGCCGGCGGTGATATGCGCCTGCGCTTTCTCGTAGTCGGTGAAGAATCCGGTTGACTCAACAACAACGTCAATCGCGAGGTCCTTCCACGGCAAGAGTGCTGGGTCCTTCTCTGAGAAAAACTTCACCTCCTTCCCGTCGATAATAAGCACGCCGTCTTTGACCGCGACCTCAAAGGGAGCGCGGCGATACACGGAGTCATATTTGAGGAGATAGGCGAGGTTCTCGAGCGAGCCGAGATCGTTCACCGCGACGATTTGAATATCGCGCCCCTGCGCTCGGCGCACAAACGCTCTCCCGATACGCCCCAGCCCATTAATAGCAACGCGAATAGCCATAGGAAAGAAGAATTATGAATAATGGATACTTATATAGGTACAGTATACCTCACGCCCGCACCCCGACCACCGACACTAGAATACGAGGGGCACCCTCGTACCCCTTCAGACTACGAGGGTGCCCCTCGGGATTCTGGATTATCGAAATTAATCAAGGAGGAGCTTCTCTATATCTTTGCGTTCGGAGATTCCTTCAGACTGGTCCTCAACAAAAAGACGATATTCGTCTCTGCTGGAAAACTGGCTTAACACAGAGTTCGGATCGATAAGATTTCCCTGTCGCACGCCGATATAGTCAGGGTAACTGCTATACGCCCAGTCTTCAGCACGTTTGACTAACCCCGCGACTTTTGGGTTCTGATGTATATAGGCCGACAGCGCGGCAACCTGATTTTCAGACTGAATCGGAATCGCCTTAAATTGATCTTGAAAAACGTGCCCGACATGATCATATTTTTTATTGAAATACATTGAGTAGCTCGTGCATACTTTCAACAAAAGCTTCCCGAGTGGCACATCTGCACATTGTTCTATTTGGAGATGGAAATGATTCGGCATAAGACAGTATGAAATGAGCGAAAACACACCTTCCTCAAATGGCACCAATCGATCTAGAGAAGTCTTTATTCCCTTTGTCTTTCCGAGCGCTACTCGTATGCGTTTTAAGAAATTTAAGTAATCCTGCTCGTCGCGAAAAATCTCCATTTTCCCATTTCCGCGATTGTAAATGTGATAAGAAACGCCCGAAGCGAATTCTTTGTAGTCACGCCGTCTCATATACCACTATCGTACCGCAACGAGGGTGCCCCTCGTTGATTTTATAAACACGAGGGGCACCCTCGTTGGCTCGTTGGATTATGGCGCTGGGGCCGCAGCGACCGTCACCACGCGCGAGGCGCTGCCGACATTCCCCGCCGCGTCGGTGGCACTGTAGGTGAGGGTGTAGAGGCCAGGCGTCGCTGTGTCGACCGTGCCCAATACATTTATATGGTTCGTGAGGTCGCCATCTACATCGTCAGCTGCCGTGGCGCCCGGATCGGTGAAGGTGTCGCTCACGGTGAGCTGCATCGCGGCTGCGCCGGTAAGTGTGACCACCGGCGGTGTGGTGTCGCCACTAGCTGGTACCGAGACCGTCCCGTCTGGGTTACCCACTATCACCGAGCGCGTGGCGGTTGAGAGGTTCCCCGCCGCATCAATCACGCGATAGGTGATCAAGTACGTGGTCGGCGTTGAGGTGATAATCGTCGCTGCCGAGACCTCCTGCTCCACACCGTTCACGAAGGTGGTCACTGGCGCGCCACTCGGGACGCTCACTCCCGGGTCAGTGAAGACGCTCCCGACCGAGACGTGCATCGGGTTATCGCCGAGCAGTGTAATCGGGCCCGAGACTGTCGACACGGTCGGCGTGCTTGTCGCTATCTGTCCCTCGGTCTGGACGATGAAGTAGTCGAAGGAGGTGTCGCTCGTCTGCGGCGCGGAGAGGATTACCTTGAAGGACCCATTCTGCTTGTCGCTGATATACCACGAGGCGGTCGTGGAGGCGGTGAAGGTGACGAAGACCTTGGAAGTAGGCTTCACGTATGCATTCGCGACCTGGGCGACTGTGTTCCCCGCGAGGATCGAGACCGTTCCGGCTGAAGAGGTCCCCGTCGAGTTGGTCGCCGCGACAAACTGGTCAGCCACGAGCGAGCCGAACTGCGCAATACCATTCTGGATGAACGCACCGAAGCCAGCGAGCACCGAGGCAAGCGTCGAGGAGGAGAGCGCGAGCGGCGAGCCGCTCGCGGAGCTCACTGCCCCGCTCTCGAGCGCCGCGAGGCGCGACTCGAGCGAGGTGATGCGCGTCTCCTGCACATCGAGCTTGGCCGCGAGCGCCTGCACGCCAGCGAGGGTGAAGGTGGCGAGCTTGTAGATATCGACACCCTTGCCGTCTGGCGAGAGGATCTCTGGCGCTATCGTCTGCGTGTCCTCGGCGATGAGGCCGATACGCAGCGGATCGCTCTGGTCCTCAATCTTGTAGCGATAGTTCGCAATCTTCAAGTTCACGAGCTGGTTCAACATATCCTCGCTCGAGCTCGCCGTCAGGTAGGCGATGTCTGTCTTCAGGCTGCGCGTCGAGGTGTTCACGAAGGAGATAGCGCCCACATCGCCCGCGACCTCGAGGGTGTGGTTCGGCGTCGTCGTCCCGATGCCCACCTTGCCATCGTCGGCCACTGTAAGTGTGGTGGTGCCGAACTGGTTTTGGAGATTGAGGGTTTGGATAGGCGCACCGAGGTCTCCTTCTACAAAGCGGAAGCCGTTACTGAAGACCAGGTCGCCCACGTACGAGACCGCTGCGCGCAGCGTCCCCTTGACCCACAGATTGCTCGCGATGGTGCTGGTAGCGTTCGATCCTGTGCCGTTCACATCGATGAACCCGGCGAAGGTGCTCGTGGCGGTGGTGGAGGTGGCGGTGTAGCGGCCGGCGACAACGCCCGTGGAGCCGACCACCGAGAGCGCGGCATAGGGCGAGGTGGTGCCGATGCCGAGATAGCCTGATGCATCAATTACCACTCGTTGTGTTCCACCAGTTGAAAATCCGAGCATCGCGGTTCCTGCTCTGAAAAGGGCTGCATCGCGCGGAGTGCCACCTCCTGGCCCAAGAGAGAATCCTGGGTTCCCTGTGCCTCCAACGTTAAACTCGAATGAAGCCCATGCCGTTTCATTTCCTGCTGAAGTATTCGCGATTTGGAACGCTTTCTGGGTCCCTGTCGCAGGAACACGGATTTGGAGCGCTGGACTATTACTGATAGCCGAATTCCCAGCATCTATGTTAACTACCGCCTTACCGTTAAAGTTTAGATCGGCGCCGGAATAGTAAACCGATAAAGGACCGTCTGGGGTCGTCGTCCCAATCCCCACATTCCCATTCGCTAAGACAGTCATCAGGGTGGTGGTGGAGAGGCCACCGGTGGTAGAGGCGATCGTGAAGAGAGTGCTATACGCGGGAGTAGTCGCGCTATTTGAGATAGAGAGCTGGGCGAAGGGTGAGGTGGTGCCGATACCAAGGTGCCCGTTAGAGTCGAGACGCATGCCTTCAGTAAGGGATCCGGGGAGGCTCTTGGTGTAGAAGGCAAGTGCGGAGGTGGGGGTGGAGGTGGAGATATTGGTGAAGATGGAGGCGATGCGGGCGGTAGTGGTAGCGGTAGTGGTAGCGTTCGCGCAGTTGGTGAGCGCACAGTAGGTGGAGGCGCTGAAGGAGAGTCCGGTACCGATACCGTTTGCAGATGAGGAGAGTGAGGAGGTGCCGGTGTGGAAGAGATTGGCAACGTCGACGACTGACGAGGTGTTGGTGTCAGCGAGACCGGCGGTGAAGGCAGGGGCACTCGAAAGCGAGGTGGAGGCGATGTTGCCGGAAACAGTGAGGTAACCGCCGAAGAGTCCGCTGCCACCCACATTCAGCCCGCTCTTCACTAAGACGCTCTGGTTGAACTGGGCGAAGTTGCCTATCTGGAGGGAGTCGATCTTAGCGGAACCTATCTGGGCATTGGCGACATAGAGGCCGCCGACGTCGACGATTTCGAGGGCGCTTGAAGAATAGGAAGCGACGTACGCATAGTTGCCGGAGACGAAGACGGAATATGGATTACTCAATGCCGCGCCGCCAGCGCCGTTTGCGAGGGATCCTTTGTGGACGGGCGCAGCTGGATTGGAGACGTCAACAATCTCAAGGGCGCTGGAACCGTTGGAAACGACATACGCATAGTTGCCGGAGACGAAGACGG
>JAHFMR010000003.1 GCA_023267755.1 bacterium | reverse complement strand
GCCGGTGGCGGGCGCTATCGGCGCGAAGCTGCCAGTCGCAGACGCAGTGGGCACGATGGTGCTCGATATCGGCGGTGGCACGACCGACATCGCGGTCATCGCGCTCAAGGGAGTTGTGGCGTCTAAGAGCTCACAGGTCGCTGGAGATCGTTTTAATGAGAACATTATCGATTTCGTACGGAGCGAGTTCAAGCTCGGCATCGGTGAGCGCACTGCCGAGGATGTGAAGATAGCGATAGGCGCGGTGATGCCGCTCCACGAACAGCTCTCGCGGACGGTGCGTGGACGCGACTTCGCTACTGGTCTACCGCGCGAGATAGTGCTCACCGACGCACATATCCGCGAAGCAATCGCGCCTTCACTTGACGCGCTTATGGACGCGATGAAGGAAGTGATTGAAGCAACACCACCCGAGCTGCTCTCCGACGTGCTCCAGCACGGCGTGACCGTTTTTGGTGGCGGTGCGCTCTTGCGTGGACTGCCGCAAGTGCTCGCCAAAATGCTCGGTGTGCCGGTGCGCGTGGCGCCCGACCCGCTCTCGGCGGTGGTGCGCGGCGCAGGCATCGTGACCGAAGATCCGGAGCCGTACGTAGATTTCTTTGTCGATGAGGAAGACATTCTCAGCGAGGCATAACGCACTCTTCTCCTCCACGGAGCTCTCGTGGGGCGCGTACGCCCTCACGTTTTCTGTATTCTTGCTACTCATCCGCCTGGCGGCGCCCAACTTCTTCCTACAAGTATGCGCGCCGATTTTCCGGAGTGCAGACTATCTCACTGCCGAGACACAGCGTTTTTTCGCGAGCTTCAGCGACACCGCGAGTCTCGCACTCGCAAATGGGAATCTCTTAGAACAGAACAATGCACTTATAAACGAGAATCAGACGTTGATTCAGAAGACAGCGAGTCTCGAAGCGTTGCTGGGCTCTGCAACGGACGAAACAGCAAAAAGGGCGGGCGAGATACTTGCGGGTGTCGTTGCCCGCCCGCCTGAAAGCCCGTATGACGTTCTCGTACTCGCCCAGGGTAGTCAGGCGGGCGTCGCGATTGGTCAAGAAGCATACGGAGCGGGCGGGGTGCCTATCGGGGTCGTGTCTTCGGTCACTAGCGATTTCTCTCGGGTGACGCTCTTCTCTTCGTGGGGGATGGACGTTCACGGATGGATCGGGAGTGCCACGTTACCGCTCACCATACAGGGCGTGGGTGGTGGTTCGTTAATCGCCTCAATTTCGCGCGCAGCAAATATTGCGGTAGGAGACATCGTGTCGGTCCCCGGACCTGGCGCGCTCCCGATTGGGAAGGTCGTGCGTATCGACAGCGATCCCTCCTCTCCCTCGGTGGTGCTGCGTATTATGCCGATACTGAATCCCTTTTCTATCACCTGGGTAGTGCTGCGCGATAGTGGCGCGATGTTCGGGAATGCGCTCCGAAGTGCTACTTCGACCCAACTATGATTCGTCCACTGCTCGTCCTTCTCTCATTCATTTCAGTCATCTTCCTCCCATGGCTGGTTACGATAGTGCTCGTGCTTGTAGTGGCGACACTGGAGCCGCTGTTGCCGTTCGCCATAGGCATCTTCGCTGATACGCTCTATTATCACACCGCGTCTTCTTCATATCCGCGTTACGCCCTCCTTGGAATCGGTGTGACCGTTGCTGTACTCTTCGTGCGAAGCCAGCTGCGAACGAGTATCATCAGGAGATGATGTTGTGGAGACGTACGCGGCGACAGGATCTGGAGATTGCTCCGGACGAGATATTTCTTGATTCATCGAACACGCCGGACTTCGATCGAGCGCATTTTGAAGGCCGAATCGAGAAGCCGCTTCCTACGGCAATATTTGTCCTACTCGGTAGCGCGCTTACAGTCCTTATGCTCGTCCTCGTCATCCGCACGTGGAATCTCCAAGTGACAAATGGCGCTTCCTACGCTGAAGAGAGCGCGCACAACTCTCTTCAGGTCGCGACAATCTTCGCGCCACGCGGCATTATCACCGACAGGAACGGTGTTGTTATTGCTGAAAATATACAAAAAGCAGACGGGAGTGTCATACGCAATTATCCGATACCTTCATTGAGTCAAGTTATCGGTTACGTGTCGTACCCTAAGAAGGACGCGAGCGGCGTCTACTATGACACTGCTGAGACCGGCGTGACCGGTCTTGAGTCTGAGTATGACGCGCATCTGGCAGGGAAGAATGGGCAGTTCCTCACCGAGACAGATGCGCTCGGGCATATCCGATCTGAAGGAAACATCGTCCCCCCGAGAGAAGGAGAGACGCTGCAGCTCTCGATTGATGCCAATTTGCAGAAGCAGTTCGCACGAGCAATCTCGAGTACCGCAGAGAATGCGCGCTTCATCGCCGGCGCCGGCGTTATCCTCGACATAGGGACTGGTGCGGTTCGCGCACTCGTCTCCTACCCGAGTTACGATTCAAACGTTATGGCGAGCGGCGGCCCCGCGAACATCATCGCGGGGTACAACACAAATATCGGCCGCCCCTTTCTCGATCACGCTGTACAGGGCGTCTATGTGCCGGGCTCCATCGTGAAGCCGCTTGTCGCGGCAGGGGCGCTCACCGATGGAATAATCACGCCGAACACAGTTATCGTTGATGATGGGTTCCTTTCAATCCCAGACCCGTATCATCCGGGTAAAGAATTCATCTATAAGGGGTGGAAGAAGCTCGGCCCGGTGGATGTGAAGAAGGCAATAGCGTGGTCCTCGGACGTATTTTTCTACACCGTAGGCGGCGGTTTTGGTTCGCAAAAAGGGCTCGGCATCGACCGACTAAGTTACTGGTATGGACAGTTCGGCCTCGGGACGACCACGGGTATCGACTTGACGGGAGAGGCGAGCGGCGTTATCCCAACGCCCGCGTGGAAGCAGAAGGTGTTTAAGGAACAGTGGTATCTCGGCGACACCTATTTCACTGCTATCGGGCAATATGCAATGCAGGTGACACCGGTGCAGATGGCGCGTGCTATTGCCGCGGTGGCAAATGGAGGGAAGCTCTTCACCCCGACCCTTCTCACAGGAGAGACTCCTGTCTCCATCTCCATTCCGGTCGACACAGCGCAACTCGCAGTTGTGCGTGCGGGGATGCGTCAGGCAGTGACCAGCGCGCTTGCGGGCGCTATTAATCTGCCCTACGTCTCGGTCGCGGCGAAGACAGGTACGGCCCAGACCGGTACACGCAATCAATATGACAACTCCTGGGTGGTAGGATTCTTCCCCTACGAACATCCGCAATACGCGTTCGCGGTGGTGCTTGAGCGCGGGCCCCAAGGCGCCGGCGAACAGTCGGTGAACGTGATGCGACAGTTCTTTGAATCGCTTCACGCAGAGAATTCGCCTTATGTAGGGGGTGCCGCTACGACCTCATCGCTTGCACTTTAAAGCAGGGCACGTACAATGCCTGCACCACTATGACTGATATACAAAATACTGTTGTCTCGCAAGAAAAATTTGACGAGATGATTAAAGAGCTCGAGCACCTGAAGACGACGCGTCGCACCGAGATCGCTAAGAACCTTGAGTATGCTCGCTCACTCGGCGACCTCTCGGAGAATGCCGAGTACCAGGAAGCACGCGATTTACAGGCTGCGACTGAGGAGCGCATCAAGAAGCTCGAAGATCTCGTCAAGAACACCACCATCCTCACCGACGGGAAGAAGAAGGATGAAGTAAGTTTCAATTCGAAAGTCACAATTAAGAAAGAAGGGAGCCCTGATATGCACGAATACACGATTGTCGGCAGTGAGGAGGCTGATATGCGCGTGAAGAAGCTCTCGCACGTCTCACCGCTCGGCTCGGCGCTTATGGGCAAGAAGAAGGGCAACACTTTCACCTTTGAGACACCCTCGGGCAAGCAGACCTACACAATCGAGAAGGTAGCGTAGCGCGTCTCGCTATGAAGAACGAATACTTCTTCGCTCGGCACGGGAGGAGTCTCGCGAACGAACAGGGAATTATCTTAAGCGATCCTGTACAGGGAATTGCTGGTTTCGGCTTGACCGAGGAGGGACGGGCACAAGTACGCGTTTCGATAGAAGGAGCGAAAGAGAAGTATGCGCTCGACGCGGCAACAAGCATTATTTCATCAGACTTCTTGCGCGCTCGCGAGACGGCCGAAAGTATTGCTGACGTGCTCGGTGTCTCGCACACACAGATAGAATTCTCACAAAACCTCCGCGAGCGGTACTTTGGCGATTGGGAACAAACACCGGATACCAACTACCCTAAGGTCTGGTATCACGACCAGCACGACGCGAATTCTACCGAAGATGGCGTCGAGAGTGTGAACAGCGTTCTCGCGCGTATGAAAAAGCTTATCGCAGAGCTCGAGGAGAGGTATGCGGGGAAGAAGATTATCCTCATCTCGCACGGCGACCCGCTGCAGATTCTCCAAGCATCGTTCGAGCACATCCCCGTGGCAGAACATAACACAGTCACACTTCTTCGCACGGGAGAGATTAGGAAGGTGGAATAAGAGAAAAGTGGTACGATAGACATATGCTTTGGGTCGACCGTATCGTGGGCGAGATACTAGAGACGCGCACGCCGCGCGACGGGAAGACCTTCCTTATTCGCGACGAGAAGACGCTTTCGGGTCGTGTGCACGTGGGTAGTATGCGCGGGGTAGCGGTACACGGCCTAGTCGCGGAGGCGCTCGCGGATCAGGGCGTAGCAAACGAGTACCGCTATGAGCTGAACGATTTTGACCCCTTCGACTCGATACCGGGCTATTTAGATACGGATACATTTACGGAGCATCTCGGTAAGCCGCTCTACGCGGTTCCGAGCCCCGAGGAAGGTTTTAAGAATTACGCCGAATACTTCGGCGACGAGTTCGTCGGTGTGCACAAGAAGGCTGGCTTCACGCCGAACTACTATCGCGCGACCGAGCTCTATCAGTCGGGGAAGATGGACCGCTTTATCAAGACGGCGCTTGAGCGCGCGGGCGACGTGCGCCGCATCTTGAAGGAAGTTTCGGGGAGCGACAAGGACGAGTCCTGGCTGCCGATCTCGGTGGTATGTGAGAAATGCGGGAAGATTATGACAACACGTGCGCACGACTATGACGGCGAGACCGTCGGCTACACCTGCGACCGTTCTCCTGACGGGTGCGTGTCCTGCGGACACACTGGCCGCATCGCGCCCTGGGGAGGGAAGGCGAAGCTCTTCTGGAAAGCGGAGTGGGCCGCTAAGTGGGCGGCACTTGGCGTCGACATTGAGGGTGGCGGCAAGGACCACTCCACCAAGGGTGGCTCACGCGACGTCGCGAACCATATCAGCCGCGAGGTTTTCGACAGCGAGCCTCCGTTTGATATGCCCTACGAATTTTTCCTCATCGGGGGGAAGAAGATGTCCTCCTCGAAGGGGCGCGGCTCAAGCGCTAAGGATATGAGTGATCTCTTCCCGCCAGAAGTGTTCCGTCTCGTCTTAAGCGGTAAGGATATTAAAGAACAAATCGATATCGATCCGTCAGGCGAATCGGTACCGCGTGTCTACGACTGGTATGACGAGCTCGCAGAGAGCGTGCGTCTGGGTGCGGCCGACGACTACGCACGCCTCTACGCGCTCTGCGAGCTGCCGGTGAACAGAGCAGGACTCTCGGCACCTTGGCAGATGCGTTTCCGCGAAGTGGCGTTTATCGTGCAGATGCCGCATCTCGTGCTCGCCGAAGAGGCAGAACGAGTGAAGGGAAGCGCGCTCACCGAAGACGAGAAGACGGCACTCGAGGTGCGAGCGCGCTACGCTAAGTTCTGGCTCACCACGTATGCACCTGAAGAATTTAAATACGTGCTTCAAGACGAGAAGTCAGACTTCGTTCTCTCGAGCGAACAGAAGAAGGCACTTGCGGTACTCGCCGAGTATATGCAGACCGCGGAGCGCACGGGTGAAGAACTTCATCTTCGTCTCCACGAGATGAAGACCGAGATCCCCATCGCGCCCGCGAAGCTCTTCCAGGCAATCTACCGACTCTTCCTCAATCGCGATTCGGGCCCCAAGGCGGGCTGGTTCCTCGCCGGTCTCCCGCGCGACTTTGTCATAACACGCTTGCACGAAGGGAGAGACTGATTATGGTAAAGTGGTTCTGGGCAGGACTTTCAGGAGAGCGAAATGACACCCGTAAAAAGTAG
Organism: bacterium; assembly: GCA_023267755.1. Lineage (GTDB taxonomy): Bacteria > Patescibacteriota > Minisyncoccia > Phycocordibacterales > Phycocordibacteraceae > C7867-001. The sequence continues at coordinate 71,536 of JAHFMR010000003.1, read as the reverse complement.
TTCGCGAAAGAGACACAACACCGTGCTCGCGGTGATACGTCGAGCAATCGTAGCTGGCTTCACTGTCGGCCGTGAGGTGGAAATAGGTTCGGTGCCTGGTACCGTTGTCGGCTTCAATATTGCTGATTTCGGAGACTATCCCGCGAGCGAACATCCACTGCTGATAGACACCCCTCTTGGCGTCATCAAGAGCAGACTCGGTGAGGTCAGGCTTGTGCGTCGGTAGTCCAGTTCCATCATCAAAAACCGCCCCAGACTGTTGTCTGGGGCTTAGCTTTTGAGGTGGGGATAACTTCGATAGGGGAGGTGGGAGAGAGTGGTATATACTAGCAGGACAGTGGGATGAAGTGGAAAACGGGAGTGGTGGCCTGTTTCCGCGCTCTACTCACTCTTTGAAATATGTTTATCGGAGAATACCTGCACACACTCGATCCGAAGAACCGCATCTCTCTCCCGGCGAAGTTCCGGAAGGATCTCGGCCGCGCTGTCGTTATGACGCGCGGCCTTGATCGTTGTCTCTTCGTCTATCCGAAGAAGGCGTGGGAGAAGGAAGCCGAGGGACGCGCAGTGCACGCGGGCGGGACAGCAGCAGCGCGCGGGCTCGCGCGCCTCTTTCTCGCCGGAGCGATGGAGGCAGAGGTCGATGCTGCCGGGCGTGTGCTGATCCCCGATCACCTGAAGAGCTTTGCCGGCCTCTCGAGTAAGGCGATTATTGCCGGAGTGGCGAGTCGCGTGGAGATCTGGGACGAGGCGGCGTGGAAGAGATACACCGCCCTGATAGAGCGCGATGCAGACGCCTTCGCCGAGAAGCTGGGAGACGCAAATTAATTTGTATATGGAAGCCAAGCACGACAGCGTACTTATGAAAGAAGTCCTTGAGACACTGCGCGTGCAGCCGAGCGACACTGTTGTCGACGCCACGCTCGGCGGGGCGGGGCACTTCAAGGAACTTTGCACAGCGCTTGGAGAGGGGGGCATTATTGTCGGTATCGACGCCGACCCAGCGGCGGTCGAGCGCGCGCGCGAGGCATATGCGCTCGACCGCCGGCCTCATCGCCCAGTTGCGCATGTGGTCAACGACAATTTCCGTAATCTAACGCATATCCTCGAGCGGCTCGGGGTCGGACACGCCGACGCGATCCTCTTCGATCTCGGCTGGAGTGGCTATCAGATCGCCAGTCCGCGAGGCTTCTCCTTCCAACAGGACGAACCACTCCTGATGACCTATGGCGAGGGAGGCGAGACGGCTGCTGACATCGTGAACTCATCGTCTGAAGAAGAGGTTGCCGATATCCTCTTCACCTATGGCGAAGAGCGCTTCGCGCGGGGAATCGCACGCGCGATTATCGCGGCGCGCGCCAAGGAACGCATCCTCACCACTGGTGCGCTCGTAGCCGCTATTGCTGCGGGAACACCTGTTTGGTACCAGAAAGGGAAGACACACCCAGCTACCAAGACATTTCAGGCGCTCCGTATTGCTGCCAACGACGAAATAGGCGCGCTCCGCGAGGGGCTCGCCGCGGCACTCGGAGCACTGGCACCGGGTGGCCGTCTCGCGATTATCTCTTTCCATAGCATTGAAGATAGAATCGTGAAGAATGCGCTCCGCGATGCGGCGCAGTCGGGGCTCGGCGTGCTCTCGCCTAAGAAGCCAATAGCACCGAGTCGCGCAGAGGTTCTCGCGAATCGGCGTGCGCGGAGCGCCAAGCTGCGCGTGTTTGAGCGAGCAGCAGCTGTCTCTTACAGCGAGTCCTCCGGCGTGATGCAAACACACTTTTCCTATGCATAGCCTCTCTTCTCGCCTACCGTTCTCCTTCCTCTCGCTTAGCTGGGGCGCGGTGGGCGTGCTCCTGGTCTCCTACATCGGCCTCATCGCTGTGGTGATGAGCTATGCAGCGCTCACGGTGGAATTTTCCCAATCGGTCAAGAACGATGAGGCCGCTGTCGCTGTACTCGAGTCACAGTACCTCTCATCGGTGACGCGCATCACCAACACTGATTATCTGGCAGAAGGGTATGCCAAGCCCGCCACGGAAGTGTTTGTTCGGGCGACGAGTGTTACGGCATTGCGATAATCAGTATGCGTGCACAGTTCCGCTCTCGCATTCGCCTCATTCTTGTCTGCATTGTTCTCCTGGCACTTGCCGTCCTCGTGCGCCTCTATTTCCTCCAAATCGTCCACGGAGACGACTACGCACAGAAGGCCGACCGACAATTCTCCTCTGGCGGGAGTGGCCTCTTTGATCGAGGCGCTATCTACTTCACCCGTAAGGACGACACGCTTATTTCTGCGGCGACACTCGCGACGGGCTTCCTGGTGGCTATTAATCCGCAGACGCTTGGCAATCCAGAATCCGCGTATACCGCAATTACAGAGGCGGCTTCCTCGACGACAGTGCTTGCGCACGATGCGTTTCTCGCCGCCGCTGCGAAGAAGAATCTTGTCTACATCGAGGTCGCACACCATCTCTCGGATACTGCCGGGCGAGCTCTTGCCGCAAAGACGTTGTCGGGTGTGCAGGTTTTGAAGGAGAGTTGGCGCTACTATCCGGGAGGGTCGCTCGCGACACAGTCTATCGGCATCGTTTCCTACGGCTCGGGCGATGCCCTAGTCGGACAGACAGGTATCGAGGCGACCTATGACGGAATTCTCACGCGCTCGGGAGACTCTCTCTATAAAAATTTCTTCGCGGAACTCTTTTCCAATGTCGGCAACTTGCTCGTGAACACTAAGGACGTGCACGAGGGCGATGTTGTGACGACAATCGAGCCAGAGGTACAGACACGACTCGAAGAAGATATCGCAAAGGTGAACAAGAGATATTCGAGCAAGGAATCCGGCGGCATCATTATGGATCCAGCGACAGGTGCGATTATCGCTATCACCTCATATCCGTCATATGACGCAAACGATTTAAGCGCGGTCGATCCGCTCTTGCTCGGGAATCCGCTTGTTGAGCGTGTGCACGAGTTCGGCTCGATTATGAAGCCGCTTACTATTGCTGCCGCGCTTGATGCGGGAGTCATTACACCCGAGACGACCTACGACGATACTGATTGTGTCACGGTAGATACACGAAAGATTTGCAATTGGGACCACAAGGGGCACGGACGTATCCCAATGGAGCAGATTATTATCCAGTCGCTCAATATCGGTGCGGCGTGGGTGGCCACACAGCTCGGACAGGACAAGTTCCGCACCTACTTCGACACCTACTTCGGGAGTAAGACAGGTATTGATCAGCCGGGCGAGGCACACTCATTCCTTTCAAATCTGACGAAGCCGCAGCAGATCGGCTACGATACAGCGGCCTACGGACAGGGTATCGCGATGACTCCGGTACAGATGATCCGCGCGCTTGGCGCACTCGCTAATGGAGGCATGATGGTCGAACCGCATCTCGTGCGGGCAATCCGCCTCAATTCAGGCATCGAGCGACAACTCGACTGGAGTAAGACAGTTCCGGTCTTCGGCGCGACGGCGGCACACGAGACTGCGACGATGATGACCGCGCTCGTCGACGAGAAACTGGATTACGGCAAAGCGAAGATCCCAACGATGTCGGTGGCCGCGAAGACGGGCACCGCCCAACTCACCGATGGGCACGGCGGGTATTATACGAATCGTTATTTCCATTCGTTTACCGGCTTCTTCCCCTCATATAATCCACGATTCATCATTTTGCTCTACACGAATGATCCGCAGGGCGTTCAGTATGCGTCAGAGACGCTCGACGGCACCTTCCTTGACCTCGTGCATTTCCTCATAGACTATTACGCAGTACCGCCCGACCGCGGCCTCCCAGCAGGAGCCGCCACCTCGACTAGCTCGGGGTAACCTTGCTCATCGTATGAAAAAAGTCTTCAAATTCTTCGCTATTCTCATTCTCGCGTTCCTCGCGCGAGCAGTGGTGCGCCGCTATCGTCCGCGGGTCGTGATGGTCACCGGCTCGGTGGGGAAGACGTCGACCAAGGACGCGGTCGCAGCGGTGCTCGCGACCCGTTTCTTTGTCCGTAAGAGCGAGAAGAGCTTCAACAGCGAGTTCGGTGTCCCCTTTACTATCCTCGGTGTCGGGAATCCGTGGAACGATCCGCTTAAGTGGTTCTCGGTGATAAAAAGCGCACTCTCGCTCCTTGTCCTCCCCAATCATTACCCGAATATGCTTGTGCTCGAAGTGGGGTCGGGTAAACCGGGTGATCTCGCCCAGATTCTCAAAATAGCGACGCCGGATATGGTGGTGGTGACGCGGCTCCCCGAAGTGCCGGTGCACGTAGAGGCCTATGCCTCTCCCGAGGCGGTGCGCGAGGAGGAGTTCTCACCCGCCTACGCGCTCGCTCCAGAAGCACCTCTCATTATCTGTGCTGACGACCCGTATGCCATTGAACACGCACTGCGCTCTTCAGCACGAGTGACTTCCTTTGGCAGTGCCGCTGACGCGTTAGTACGAGTTGGGGCTATCGATTTCTATACAGAAGAGGGAAGAGTTGTAGGGATGCGGACATCAGTGCGATGTGGGGAAGAAGAGGGAGCTATCGTGGTGAAGGGCTCGGTGGGGAGGACACAGGTCGTCCCAGCCGCAGCTGCGCTCGCGGCCGGACACGCGTTCCAGATCCCGCTTGAAGAGGCTCTGCGCGCGCTTGACGCCTACGTGCCGCCGCCTGGTCGCGGCCGCATCTTCGCGGGGAGGAATGGCTCGATTATCATCGACGACTCGTACAACGCGTCACCCATCGCGGTGGAAGAAGCTCTCTCCACACTGAAAGCGTTCCCGGGAGCGAAGCGGCGTATCGCGGTACTGGGCGATATGCTCGAGCTCGGACGGTACTCGGTGATGGAACACGCGCGCATCGCACCCATAGCGGGTGCTACCGCGGACATCATCGTGACAGTGGGTATCCGCGCACGCTCCTTTGCGAGTGAGCCTGGGAGCGCAGAAGTCTTATCATTTGATAATTCCTACGAAGCGGCTAAGACGCTGTACGAGTTGGTGCAGGAGGGAGATGTGGTGGTGGTGAAGGGATCCCAGTCTGTCCGCACCGAACGCGTCGTCGAGGCACTCCTCGCCGACGCGGGAGATGTGGCGCGTCTCGCGCGCCAAGAAGAGAAGTGGCGGCAGAAGATGTGAGCTGGTTACGGAATTTGTGACCTCACGGGGAATCGAACCCCGATTTGATCCGTGAGAGGGATCTGTCCTAGCCGTTAGACGATGAGGCCGTGTGTGCTTTATAGCAGAAAACAGCGAGATAAGGAAGTATAAAATAATACGCGGGTAGCAATCGCTACCCGCGTATGTCGTTCAGGTCAACGCAAAAGGAGGTCTTTGCGCACACTGATCGACATTTTTTCGTGCCGCCCGAATCTTTGCCCGGGCTCGCGTCTCCAGAAGGTGCCAGAAGTAACTCCTGGACCCCTTCCCCTGGATATCAGGGATGGCCTTGATGATCCCATCGCGGATGCGACTTTCGTTGTCGCCGGCTACCTCGAGGACGATTCCGAGGCGCCGCTTTTCGTCTTCAGTGAGCGCTGCCATGATGGCGGCCTACTGCGTGGCAAGCGCGCGACTGATCGCGCGATAGTCTGGCAATTGCCGGATGATTGATCGGACACCGGTCACTACTGCCACGGACTCGGCCAGAAATGCGGCCATTCTCCGAGCAGCCTCTTTGTCCTTGATTCGCCCCAGATACGTCACCGCGCTGCTCGTGTAGTCGGCACGTACACCGATATGTCCGGGCGCGCTGGACGCATTGAGGGTCATCAGCAGTTCTCGCTGACGCGGGGTGATTTCTCCTCGGAACCAAACACCGACCATGGTGGCCTTGTCTGGAGAGACGTGAGCCGGGTGCATAGCGATGCCTCGGAAATTTTCCTGTTTCATTTTGCAACTCCTTCATTCAGATTTGTAGGTGGAGGAATAGCCGGAAGACACGCGAAAGCACGTATCAAAGAACACAGCTTTTAGTACTATAGCACAGATATATTAAGAAAGCAAGTTATCCACAACCTCCTTCACGAGAGTGCCATCGGCTTGGCCCTTCAACTCTTTCATCAGTGCGCCGGTAAACTTACCCGCATCGGCTTTAGAGGAGACACCCATCTCGGCCATCTTGGCCTTGGCGATCGCTTCAATCTGATCGCGGCTCATTAGGGCGGGCAGATAGGACTCGAGGATAGCGAGCTCGAGCTTCTCGGGCTCAGCGAGCTCGAGGCGGCCGGCGGCCGTGAACTGCTCGATAGAGTCCTTACGCTGATTCGCTGCGCGCTTCACTACCGCGAGCGCCTCCTCGTCGGTGAGGAATTCGTCGGGCTTACGTTTCTTAGCGACGACCTCGTTGGTCATCATCGTAATAAGCGAGCGGAGCGTCTGGAGCTTGACCGCATCGTGGGCGCGCATCGCGTCAGGAATGCTTTTCTTCAGTGTTTCGTGAATCATAGGGAAGATAATATCACACCGCCGAGTTCCACTCGAAATGAGCGCGGTCTTTTCCTGCTGGAAAATCCGCTCCTCTCGGCTCGTCAGCCTGCGAGACTCATTTCTCGTGGAGCCTCGGCGGCGTTATACTGGAGTCTATGAGCATTTTCACCGTCGCGCTTATCGTGCTCGCTCTCCTCTTCGTGCAGGGGGTGGGGCTCTACCTCATCTTCCGTCGTCGCGAGACGCCCCAGGAAGAGGGCGGGATGCTCCTCCTCCAGCAGCAGCTCCAGAATCTCGAACGCACTCTCGACGCGCGTGTCACCGAGACCTCTAAGCAGATGCAGGACAACGCGCATCGTCAGTTCACCGAGAGCGCGCGGCTGATTAAGGAAATCACCCAGGAAGTCACCTCGGTGAAGGAGATTGGTCGCCAGACCCAGGGCTTTGCCGAACAGCTGCAGAATCTCCAAGACATTCTGAAGAATCCGAAGCAGCGCGGCATCCTCGGCGAGTATTACTTGGAGACGGTGCTTAAGAACGTCCTCCCGCCGGGTATGTACCAGATCCAGTATCCCTTTAAGAATGGCGAGATAGTGGACGCCGCTGTCTTTGTGAGCGATAAAATCGTGCCAATTGATTCCAAGTTCTCGCTCGACAATTACAACCGCTTCGTGAGTGCACAAATCGGCACACCTGAGCGTGACGCCGCAGAAAAAGCTTTTGTTAATGACCTGAAGCTCCGTATCACCGAGACAGCCAAGTATATCCGGCCGGAGGAGAACACAATGGACTTCGCCTTTATGTTCATCCCAAGCGAAGGTATCTACTACGACCTCCTGACCAACGAAGTGGGTGGAGGTGACGGCGAGGAAAATCTCATCCAGCGGGCGGCAGGGAAGTATAAGGTGATTATCGTCTCACCGACATCCTTCCTCGCCTACCTCCAGACGGTGATGCAGGGGCTAAAGGCACTCGAGATAGAGAAGAAGGCGGTTGAGATCCAGCAGAGAGTGGGGGAGCTGGGGAAGCATATAGGCTCCTATGAGCAGTTCTATAAGAAGCTCGGCGTCTCGCTCGGGACCACCGTGAGCCACTACAACAGCGGCTATAAAGAACTCGGTAAGATAGATAAAGATGTCTATCGCATCGCCGAATCCAAGATAGGCATCGAGCCCGAGCTACTCGAAAAGCCGATTACCGGTGAGGAATAGTCTTACCAGTTCATATATACTAGTCTTATGGCAGGTATAGAATCTTTTGCTGGCTCGGGAGGAGATGCGATTTTACCCAAAGAGGAAAGAGATATAGAGCGTTCCAAGAAAAATTTTGAACAAGCCGCAGGCTCTGTCGCTGTGCTCGTGGAAGCAGCACATGGCTTAGCCGTACCCGAGCAAACAAAACAACAATGGAAAGTGTTAATGTCAGCGATACGTATCGTTGATGATCGGATTGATCATTCCCGTACTATTGCAGAACGGGAAGCGCTTACTGCGCGCATAAAGGCTTCGCTCCAAGGGCAAGTGGTTGATTTTTCTGATGATCTCGATTTGCATCAAGCTATGTATGATGTAGCACAGCTCTCGGCAGAAATCGGAGGGGAGCGAGCGCATTTTCTCCATACGCTTCTTTCCCTCATCTTGAGAGTGACTGAAGATATCAAAATTGAATCGGATCCAGATAAATTAATCCGCTTAACACTGGTCGAAGGGCAGATAACCGGGAAGCTCTTCCTCCCTTTTCTCCCCCCTGAATTTAAAGATACAAAAGAATACCAGAAGTTAGTGTATACGCTTTCTCGTTTCGGAAGGGGAGCGAATACATTTGATACCTTTGTCGATATGCAGACGGATTATAAGAACGGCGCTCTGCAGGTAAAACCAACCATTCTCAATCGGGTGCTCTTTCTTGGCGCCGCGCTTGTAAACGGGGTGGAAACAGTGCGTAATACGGGTCTCCCGCTAAAGTTGGCCAAAGAACTCGCGTGGGGCACTAAAGCTACGCTCGAGAATGGTTCTGAAAAGAAGAAAAAAGCAAAGCAGAGTGAAGTGTCGTAAACTCCGGCTCGCCTTGTCTTTTTAGGCCGGAAATGCTACATTACAGGGACTATGGAAGTGGCCGTAATCAAGACCGGCGGGAAGCAGTATGTCGTCTCCAAGGACGACACAATTGCTATTGAGAAGCTCCCGGGAGAGGTCAAGAAAGGCGACTCAGTTGTCTTCAGCGAGGTGCTCCTCGTCGACAACGGCTCGGACACGACCATCGGTGCGCCTGTTATCAAGGGCGCAGAGGTCAAGGGCACTGTTGTTCTCGTCGGGAGGGCCCCGAAGATCGAGGTGGTGAAGTACAAGCCGAAGAGCCGCTACTACAAGCGCAACGGCCACCGCCAACCGATCATCAAGGTCAAGATCGATAGCATTTCTTAATCGCCCAGTAGGCGATTCTGCGGAATCGATTCTCCTCCACGTTTTTTACGAGTTCAGACTTCAACACGAGGCTTATTAAGCTAGTCTTTTACTTTATATCGTATGCAAATAGGAAGATGGAATCATCAGTCAGGAGACGGCAGTGCGCCCGCTAAGGGTGCTCCGCGCCGAAGCTCACGAGACACGGATCGACCAAGTCGGCCATATTCTCCGCGCTCTACAGGGGGTGAGTCAGCTGGCCCACGCCGCTTCGGTAGTGGCCGCCCATCTGGCAGCAGAAGCTACAGCAGCAGCCGTCCGAGCTTCGGTGGCAGCCGTGGTGGCGCACGTCGTGGCGGCTTCGGCACCTTCGGTGAGACCGAGGCCGAGATCGCCAAGTTTATGAACAAGACAGTCGTGACGACCTCGGAGCCGGTCTTCGTCCCCGAGCACACGTTCGCCGACTTCGATATCAACTTGCATCTCAAGAAGAACATCGAGGCGCGCAAGTATGTATCGCCAACACCGATCCAGGATAAGGCTATTCCGCACGCGCTTCTCGGCCAGGACGTGGTCGGACTCGCCGAGACCGGCACTGGTAAGACCGCAGCTTTTCTTATTCCGCTCATCGACAAGGTGATGAAGCAGAAGGGCGAGCGCGTCCTGATTATGGCGCCGACACGCGAGCTCGCAGTCCAGATAGAGAAGGAGCTCGCCGGCTTTGCCAAGGGGCTCGGCTTCCGCGGTATGGTCGCGGTGGGTGGTACCAACATCACACCGCAAATTCGCGACTTGAAGCACGATCCAGCATTTGTTATCGGCACTCCGGGTCGCTTGAAGGATCTCCTCGAGCGTAAGGCGCTCGTGCTCACCGACTTCGGTACGGTCGTCCTCGACGAGGCAGACCGGATGCTCGATATGGGCTTTATCGACGATATGCGCCTTATCCTCTCCAAGATGCGTAAGGAGCGTCACACGCTCTTCTTCTCGGCGACGATGGGTAAGGATATTGAGAAGCTCATCGGCGACTTCCTCGAGAGCCCAGTCATAATCTCGGTCAAGACGCAGGACACCTCCAAGAACGTGGAGCAGGACGTGGTGCGCATCCCACGTGGTAAGGATAAGTTTGAGATTCTCGCAGAGATGCTTAAGGACCGCGAGTTCAGCCGCGTGCTTATCTTCGGCCGTACCAAGTTCGGCGTTGAGAAGCTCGCCAAGGCGCTCTCGCGTCTGCATATCCACGCCGAGAGCATTCACGGCAATAAGACCTATGGCGCACGCATCCGCGCGCTTGAGGCCTTCAAGAGCGGTAAGGTGAGTGCACTCGTAGCGACCGACGTTGCCGCACGTGGACTCGATATCCCTGCCGTCTCGCACGTGATCAACTACGATCTGCCGAGTACCTATGAGGACTATGTGCACCGCATCGGCCGCACTGGCCGCGCCGATATGAAGGGTATCGCCCTCACCTTCGTCCAAGAACGCTAATCAGTCCGATTTTACAAAGATAAAAGCACCCTCACGGGTGCTTTTATCTTGTTTACGCCTCCTTGCGATTAGAGAGCGCAGCGCGCAGCGTTTCGGCGTCGGAGTACTCGAGCTCGCTGCCGGTAGCGAGGCCGCGGCCGAGCGCCGAGAGCTTTACTCGTTCGCGATAGGAGGTGAGGAGCCCGCGCACACGGTCGGCTGTGTGCTCGCCCTCGCTCGTAGCCGAGAGCGCGAGCACGATTTCTTTGAGCAAGGGTAGCCCTTGCTCAGGAGAGGATGAGAGACGACGTTCGATGGTTCTCAGTAATTCCTTCTCGCGGATGGCACCTTTGCCTGAGAGCGTGAGGACGCCACCAAGGACGAAGTAGCGACCGCGATAAGTGCCCGCGCGTTCAACCGCCGTGAGGTCCTGATCCTTTTCGACCAGCATCAGTACGCTGTCGTCGCGTGAGGGATCGGAGCAGTAACGGCAGACCGTCTTAGATTTGTCAGTATAGAAACGCAAGCACTCAGGGCACTGGTGCACTTCTGTGCCGAGTGCGGTGATAAGCTCGGCGAGCTCGGCACGCTCGCTCGCGGGAGCAGAGAGTAAGTGATAGACGAAGCGTTTACCCTGGCGCGGACCGATACCGGGGAAGCGAGCGAGCGCACGAGCGAGATCGTCAATGTGATCCATACATTCAAAAAGCGCAAACAATTTTCATTTTAGAATTCGCCAGCGAGGTCGCCGTAGCCGGCAGTGTCCACTGGCTGGAAGGTGGCACGCTTCTCATCGAAGAAGAGCTCACAGGCTCCGGTGGGGCCGTTGCGGTGCTTCTCGATAAGGATCTCGGCGACGTTGGGGCGTTCACTCTCCGGATTGCGCTTGTCCTCGCGATGGATAAACATCACGACATCAGCGTCTTGCTCGATAGAGCCCGAGTCGCGCAGGTCGGAGAGGCGCGGCTTACCGCCGCGCTGTTCCACTGCACGCGAGAGCTGCGAGAGTGCGATGACGGGCACCTGGAGCTCGCGCGCAAGCGACTTGAGCGAGCGCGAGATCTCGGTCACCTGCTGGACGAGTGAATCAGACGCCTTGGTCGAGGTGGGTGCCATCAGCTGGAGGTAGTCGACGACGATAAGGCCGATACCGCGATCGCGCTTGAGACGTCTGGCCACCGCGCGCATCGCGAGGATATTGTTCCCGGGCTTGTCGTCGATGTAGATAGGTGCCTTCGAGAGCGTCTCGAGTGCATCGCGGATGCGACTGAAGTCTTCCTCTTCACGCACCTGGCCAGTGCGCAGCTTCCACGAGTTCACGAATGACTCTGCCGCGAGCATACGATCGATGAGCTGCTCCGAGCTCATCTCGAGCGAGAAGATGCCCACCGGGACGCCGTGACGGACAGCGGCGTTGCGCGCGATATCGAGTGCGAGCGCGGTCTTACCCATCGAGGGGCGTGCCGCGAGGATAACAAGGTCAGACGGGTGGAAGCCCGAGAGCAGGTTATCGAGAGCAGGGAAGCCGGAGGGGACACCACGGATGCCGTCCTCCTTGTGCGAGAGAGCCTCGATGCGCTCCCACGCTTCGTGGACCTTGTCACCGATAGCAGTGAAGGCGTGTGCAGCCGACTTGTCGCCGATCGCGTAAATTGCTTTCTCCGCTTCGTCGAGCACTTCGATAGTGTCGCGCGCGTCGTCGTAGGCGGTCTCGGTGATTGTATACGCGGCGTCGATTAAAGAGCGCATCACGTGCTTGCGCGAGACGAGATCAGCGTAGTGAGAGAAGTTTCCTGGAGCTGGTGCAGAGCCGGCGAGCTCGGCGAGGTAGCTCCGGCTGCCGCTACGCTCAAGGAGCCCCTGGTCTAAGAGGCGCTGTGAGAGTGTGAGCTGGTCGATGGGCTCACCGCGGTCGGCGAGCTCGCGCATCGCACCGAATATGAGCCGATGTTTCTCGGCGTAGAAAGAGTCCGGGTGGATAAGGTCCGAGACGTCGTGAATCGCGTCAGGCTTGAGGAGGAGCGCTCCGAGGAGCGCACGCTCTGACTCGAGAGATTGGGGAGGGATGCGGTCGGTGGCCATCCCACTGATTTTACCACTATACGCGTCCGGTCAACACTGGGCCATTTGGGCCGTCTTCCACATGATATCCCCTGTTCAGAATCTCATCTCGGATACGGTCTGCCTGGGTAAAATCCTTGGAAAGGCGAGCATCTTCGCGCTTAGCGAGCAGTGTGCGAACGTCTTCTGGGATATCCGCGGGAGTCATCTCGGGAGCGAGCGGCGGCATAGTGAGTGAGAGCCCGAGGTGTACTTCAGCGTCTTGAAGGAGTCCCCATTTCTCCTCGGGCGTGTATTCCTCGCTTCGGAGGGTCTCCCAGAGGATGCCGAGCGCTTGAGGCGTCGCGAGATCGTCACGCATCGCGACGAGGAAACGGTCGCGTGCTTCAGACGGAGCGCTCTTTTCGCGCGATTCTTCTGCGATCTCATCAGAGAGCTTCCAGAGTCGATCGAGTGCGTTACCAGCGCCCGCAAGCGCGTCCCACGAGAAGGAGAGGGGAGTGCGATAGTGCGCCTGGAGGAAGAAATAGCGGAGTGCGAGCGGATGGAATCCTTTTGCGACGACATCAGAGAGATAGACGACATTACCAAGTGACTTCGACGCTTTCTCTCCGTTCATCGTGAGGAAGGCACTGTGCATCCAGTAATGGACGAAAGTGCGTCCGCTCGCTGCCTCTGACTGGGCTATTTCGTTGTTGTGGTGAATAGCGATGTGATCCTCTCCGCCCGTGTGAATATCAATTTCTTGGCCCAAGAGCGAGCGCGCCATCGCCGAACATTCTACGTGCCAGCCCGGATTGCCGCGGCCCCACGGACTGTCCCATTGCTGGAGATCGCCCTGCTTGGCAGTGCGCCAGAGCGCGAAGTCGGACGAGTGACGCTTACCCTTGACCAGTCCGACGCGTGCGCCAGCCTCGAGCTTCACACCGACGAGGTCGCCGAGCTTGCCGTATCCCGGAAACTTTTGCGTATCAAAATAGAGCCCGTCGGGGATGTAGTAGGCGAAGCCTTTTTCCTCAAGTGTTTTAGCCAGAGCGATTTGTTCTTTGATATAAGCAGTCGCGCGCGGGAACTGGATATCGCTCGTAGTAATAGCAAGCGTGTCGAGGTCTTCGATAAATTGTCGCGTGTAGCGCTCGGCGATTGCTTCAGGAGTCGTCTTCTCGCGCTCGGCGCCCACCGCCATCTTGTCCTCGCCGCGATCGCCGTCGCCCACGAGGTGGCCGACGTCCGTGATGTTGATTACGCGCCGCACGCGGTAGCCGGTGGCCTCAAGTACGCGCGCAATAGTGTCGGAAAAGATATAAGCACGCAGATTGCCGATATGCGCTGGGCCGTACACCGTGGGTCCACAGGAATAGAAGAGGACGATGCCCGGACGTTGCGGCACGAAGAGCTCTTTACGGCCCGAGAGCGTATTGGCGAAGAATATTGGCGCAGGGCGATTATGATCAGCCGCTTCTCTTTTCTTGAATAGACGTGCGAACAGCCCCATACATTAGAAGAGCCAGCGTCTCCTCGCGAAGAAGAGAGTCATCACCGTCATCGTGCCGAACATAATCCCGAGGATAATCCAGAATGCGTTGGGGCTCCCCTCGACCGGCGTCCCTGGCGCGTGGATGCCGAAGGTGACTGCGATAAGCTCGAGCGGGAGAACGATGACGGTGATGATGGTGAGCATCTTCATAATCTCGTTCTGTCTTGACTCCAGGAGAGCGATGTTTGTCTCGCGCAGCTCGGCCGCTATCGCACGATGTGTCTTGATGAGGCGTGCGACCTGATTGCGTCCGTCGAGGATGCGTCCTCCGCGTTCGGAGAAGGAAGTGCCGAATGAGTTCTTCTGTGCGAGGAGCGAGAGGAAGCGGCTAAGCGGCTCTTCTTGGTTAGCGATCGTTGTCTCCATATGCAGGAATTCGCGACTGACGCGCAAGATAGAGATAATCGTCTTGCGCTCGGCGCCGTCGAACATATCTTCCTCGATGCGCGTGAGACGGCTCACAATATGGTTGGTATGATCGCGCATCGAGGTGTAGAGGTGCGCGAAGAGCACTTCGAGCAAGACGTCGGTTGTAAGCGCCGCGTGTTTCGAAACGAGGCTCTGGGCCTCGAGGAGCTTCTGGAGATGGTGAAGCGGCGCGACGACCTCGTAGCGCACGGTTAAGATGAAGTTATTCCCCACGATGAAGTCGACCTCCTGGTTCTCGGTAGCACCGTCTTCGGCGCCGTGCGCAGGGAAGTGAAGTACGAGGAGCGCCATATCGCTCTCGTTCGCGACGAGTGGCGAGGGGGTAGGGGAGAGGAGTTCCCGCTCGAGCCGTTCGCTGATAGCGAACTCCTCGGCGACTTCACGAATCTCTTCTTCGGTAGGCTGTTCGAGGTCGACCCACACACCGCCTCGATAGTCGTGTCGAGAAATCATAGCTCTAGAATAGCATGGGATATTTCGGCCGTGCTACACTCTACGAACAATGGAGTCGGAATACGTAAAGAAGAACATCGTCGCACGCGGTATCGCGTATGCACTCGTCGCGGCACTCGCGTTTGGCGCGGGACTTGTTGTCGGCGGCACTGGCGCAACGCCGACGGTCATCGTCTCTCATATCCCGCTGGTGGGCGATGGGCTCGATTCTACCCCGAACCAAGGCGCCGACTTCACCGATTTCTGGAAAGCGTGGAATGCACTCGATACCAACTATGTCGTCACGCACGCCTCCTCGACAATCCCAACAACCAAGGAGAAGATGTTCGGTGCGATACAAGGACTCGCCGCCTCCTACGGCGATCCGTACACGGTCTACTTCCCGCCGGTTGAGGCCAAGGCGTTTGCCGACAATATCTCGGGGAGCTTTGCGGGAGTGGGGATGGAGATCGATGTGAAGAACGGTATCCTCACCGTCATCGCGCCGCTCAAGGGGACACCGGCTGAGAAGGCGGGTATCCAAGCAGGCGACCTTATCGCAACGATCGACGGGAAGTCGACCGACGGCCTCTCGACCGAGAAGGCGGTGACGAAGATTCGCGGCCCTGTCGGTACAACAGTCGACTTCGGGCTGGTGCGTGATGGGAAGGCGCTCGACATCAAGGTCGTCCGCGACACTATTCAGGTGCCCGAGACCAAAGACAGTCTCGACGCGGCAAGTGGCGTGTACAGCATCGCGCTCTTTGAGTTCACCGCGAACTCGGCCGATCTCTTTGATCAGGCCTTCTCGCGATTCAAGGCGTCGGGCGCTAAGAAGCTGATTATCGATCTGCGCTCCAATCCGGGCGGCTATCTCGACGCGGCGGTCGACATCGCGAGCCACTTCCTCCCCAAGGGTGCGACTGTCGTGACCGAAGACTTTGGCGGTAAG
Source organism: bacterium (assembly GCA_023267755.1). GTDB lineage: Bacteria > Patescibacteriota > Minisyncoccia > Phycocordibacterales > Phycocordibacteraceae > C7867-001. The sequence continues at coordinate 55,840 of JAHFMR010000003.1, read as the reverse complement.
GATAAGAATCAGGTGCATACCAGCCTCGGCTACAACGATGTCCCGGCGGGGACTGAAATCGTGGTGCTTATCGACGGCGGCTCCGCCTCTGCCTCCGAGATTCTCTCGGGCGCGCTCCAAGACGCGAAGGTCGCTAAGATTATCGGCCTGCAGTCCTTCGGTAAGGGCTCGGTGCAGACGCTTATTGACCTCGACAAGGGCTCGCTTAAGGTGACTGTGGCGCGCTGGATAACCCCCGCCGGGCACTGGATTATGGGTAACGGCATCACGCCGGACATCAAGGTCGCCTACACTAAGGCCGCCTCGCCTGAAGAGAAAGATTCGCAGGTCCAGCGCGCGATCGACTTCCTTACGAATGGGAAATAATATGGCGCACGTACCGCTTGAGGAGTTAGCGAAGCGGATTGAGGACGCCAAGAGGGAAGTGGAGGTCGGCGCGCGGTATGTCCACTATAAGGACCCGACAAAGGAATATGTGATAACCGAGCTCGCGATTCTCGAAGCAGCCGAGGAGGTCGCAGTTGTGTATCAGGCACAGTACGACGAACGTGTCTCGTTCATTCGTCCGCTCTCAAGTTTTGTCGCCATTGTTGATGTCGACGGTACACCCACCCCGCGATTTACGAAAGTATAAAAACGAAATCGCCGCCGTTTCCTCGAAGAGGATACGGCGGCGTGCGAAGATTACGCATCATTTTCGTTTGCATGTACTCCCCGTCGGTATTCATGCAGGAAAATGACACAGAGAAGGCCGATGGCCATAATGCAAACCAAGGCCACACTCACGAGCGGGGACAGACTGAACAGTCCCATCATGATTCCAGTCATGAGACCAGTAATCACCGCTCCGACAGGAGTGACGATGAGGGCTGCCACCACTGAAAGAGCCGCCGCCAAGAAGCCGGTGAATACCAAGAGTTTAGAGCTACGTGGTTGCATAGGGCACCTACTTTCTTTAGAAGGAATGATCAATAAGAAGCAGATTTTATTGTATACTATATACAAATGCATTGTCAAGTCTTGAAAATATAGAAAGGGGAGTGAGATTTTGACTATAGATACACGGTAAGGTAAGGTAGGAGTATATGAAAGTTATTTTGATTAAAGATGTGAAGGGGATGGGCCGCGCGCACGAGGAGGTGAATACCGCCGATGGGTACGCGCTTAACTACCTTATCCCGAAGAAGCTCGCGATCCCGGCGACTGCGGTCGCTAAACAAGAGGCCGAGACGCGCCGTAAGCAGGTCGTCGATCGCTCCGTTATCGACGCGGCGCTCCTCACCCAGAACATCGCTTCTTTGGTTGAGGCGCGCATCGTTATTAAGATGAAGGCGAATGAAAAAGGTCACCTCTATGACGCGGTGGGCGCAGCTGACATCGCCAAGGCAGCTAAGGAGCAGGCGCGCATCGATCTCCCCGAGGAGGTAATTAAGCTCGAGAAGCCGATTAAAGAGCTTGGCACCTTCGATATCCCAGTCGCCTCTGCCGACACGTTCGGAAAGTTCAGCATCACTGTCGAAGCAGAGGCGTAGTCGCCGCGTATGAGTCTTGATGAGGCTCTCGCGGGGAAAGAGGTTCCGAGTGAGATTCGAGAGAGCCTCGTGCTCCTCGCACTTCCATATCTCTCTTTCACCGGAGAGGTTTGCGAAGGACATCTCGTGGTGCATGAGAGCGTGGCTGACGAGACGAGGGAAGTTTTTAATACGTTGTTTGCGAAGCGGTTCCCGATAGAAAAGATGGTCCCTGTGGTTGCGTATGGTTGGGACGATGATGCGTCGATGGCCGATAATAATACGTCAGCATTTAATTATCGCCTGATATATGGCACCGACCGGCTCTCAAACCATTCCTATGGGCGCGCGATTGATATTAATCCGCTGCAGAATCCCTATGTCCGCCGCGATGGTGTGGTCGTCCCGACTGGCGCGGTCTACGATACAAATGTCCCGGGCACAGTGACAGCAGAAATCGCTGACCTCTTCAGGTCACGCGGTTGGGTCTGGGGTGGCGATTGGACAGACAGGAAGGACTGGCAGCACTTCGAGAAGACAAACTAAAAGCTCCGAGGGGCACCCTCGTTTGACGAGGGTGCCCCTCGGAACCTCGGGCAGAAGATTTAGTTTATTTTAAATCTCGATTAAATGACGTCGACGACTTTCTTCTGAAAGATGTGACCGGTGAAGCTGGTCTTGCGGCGAGAACGGAAGGCGACCTTGCCAGAGGCGACCGCGTAGAGGGTGTGATCCTTGCCGACGCGGACGTTCTTACCTGCCTCAATCTTGGTCCCGCGCTGGCGGACGATAATTGCGCCCGGCTTGGCCGAGGAGCCATCAGCGAGCTTCACACCCAGGTATTGTGGGTTCGAATCGGTAAGGTTTTTTGCGGAGCCGCCGGCTTTTGTTGATGCCATACTGGTATAGTGTTACCTAGTGACTATAGCAGAAGCACGAGATAAATGCAAAGGCGCAATCGCCCAGATACCGCGAGATATATGGATTCTTGCGGTGTTAATCGGGGCTTCTTTGGCGAGTTTTGGGCTCGGTTATCTCGCCGGCCAGGACATAGGAGGGCAGGGGAGTCCGCTTATTCTCGAGGAGTCTCCGCTTACTTCCCTCCCGGACACCCTTTCAACAGGCTCAGGGCAAGCGGGACAGATTGTCGCCTCTAAAAACGGGACGAAATATTATCTACCGAATTGTGCGGGCGCGAACCGTATCAGTGATGCGAATAAAGTTTGGTTCGCCTCAATAAGTGTCGCACAAGCAGCTGGTTATGCGCCTGCGGCCAATTGTAAGGGGCTCTAGTCTGATATAATTTTGAGAATGAATGACGGTTTGATGACACCCAGCAATACTTCACAACAATCGCATCACCAAAACGCCGAACGGCTCGCGAAGGTTGTCCACGAAGGCGGACGCACGATGCCCGAGGATCGGCCACTCCTTGTCTGCAAGCCGCGTAAGATTGAATCGTGGCGCATCTTCAAGATTATGTCGGAGTTCATCGAGGGGTTCGATATCATCCGTCGCTACAGCCTCGCGGTATCCATCTTCGGCAGCGCGCGTTCCACGCTCGGCGACGAATCATATAAGCAGGCCGAGGAACTCGCGAAGAAACTTTCGAAGAAAGGGTTCGCGATTGTTACCGGTGGCAGCTCCGGCATTATGCAGGCCGCGAACAAAGGCGCTTTTGAGGCTGGCGGCGCATCAGTGGGGCTCAACGTTAACTTGCCCGATGCACAGACCTATAATCCATATCTCACCGAACGGTTCGTCTTCGACCATTTCTTCGTGCGCAAGGTGATGCTGACCTACGCCTCCGAGGCCTACATTTATTTCCCGGGCGGTTTCGGCACGCTGGATGAGTTTACCGAGATCGTAACGCTCGTCCAGACCAAGAAGATCCGCCGAGTGCCGATTATCCTCGTGGGAAGGGATTACTGGGAGCCGCTCCTTGAGTTCATCGAGAAAACCGTCTACGAGAAGCATAAGGCGATTGATAAGGGAGATATGGAACTCTACAAGCTCGTTGACACCGCCGACGAAGCGTACGAATACATTATTGATAATGTCTCGTGTTAGATATTAAACAGCAGAGGGAAGGGGGGTTACCTCTCTATAGGAGATGTGCGCACAATATATCTTTTGCGTAATATACTAATCTACGCCATAGGGCGGATCCAGAGGGTCATCCACTGCCATTGCTGGAGGATATGCTGCCACAATTGAGACAGGAGACCAGAGAGGTAGAGGAGATTGGCCTGACCAACCGGAGAGGTGACAATTGCTTGGATAGAAATACCAAAGAACGAGAGCGCGAGGAACAGGACGAAGCTCCAGAAGGCTAAGTGTAGGATAGCGACCATAGCTACAGTATATACCCCTCTCCTCCCCTCTTTATCACGCCTAGCCGAGATTTTGTGGAATCAATAAGATTATTATTAAATTAGTTAGCTGCTGATCACGACCCGCGTGATGCTGAAGATGGCTCTGGTGGAGTAATGCGCAGAGAAGCTGATATCACGTCCATTGGCGATATAGGGGTCGCGCATAAGGTAGCTCCCCCGGCTCCCGCTCGTGAGAACCACGAAGTGCGTGCCGCCATAGGCGTGAACACCGACGACCACCGGCTGACCACTCTCGAGTGTCGCGTCAATCGTCGTCGCCTTGCGTGTGGCGGCGACACCCGCGACGTGGATAGTGAAGAGGAGGTACGGCGGATAGTACGTGGCGAAGTTGTTCGAATCGGCATTAATAACTGCGGGCGTCACCGAGCGGTATCCGTAGTGCGTGAGCATCATCGCCATAGCGGTCACGAGGCAACCGTCGCTCGCGAGACGGAAGCGAGTCTTGTTCAGCGGCATATTCCCCCAGAGCGCATCACGTTGATTGTAGTAACAGCCCCATGAGTCGCAGACGGTCTGATTGGTGAGCAACTTCGACCCACCAGCGTTCTGGGTGAAGGCCGAGTAACTCTCAAGCTCCGCCTTCGCTGCAGCAAGCAGCTTCTGATAATTCGCCTCCTGATTCTTGGTCTGTGCGAGGAGTTCCTGCTCTGCTGCTTTGCTCGCATTCACCGATCGCTTCTGGTTGGTGAGATCACTCTGTAGAGAAACGAGAGTCGCCTTCGCAGTAGTCACATCGGTGCGATTGGCTTGCAGCGTCGCACGCACCGTGCGCACGTTGCTGATATGTCCGACAAGCGCTTGATTGAACTGCACCGCCTCGTCTGCCAGCTGCCAGCCCGCGCCAAAGGTATCTGACGAGAGCACTTTAGCAACCAAAGGTGTCTGCTCATCTTGGGCAAGCGTGCGCAGCTGCTTCCCTATCGCGTTCTGGTCGGCGAGAATAGTGTCCTCCTTATTACTAATAGACTGCGTAAGTTTTTTAATCTGCAGATTTGCCGAAGAGATCTTGGTCTGCGTCTCCTGGATTTGTGCCGAGATTTTCTCCTGCGTGAGCGTCAAGGCAGAGATAGCTGACTGGAGCGTGTTCCGCTCGGTCCCGAGCGTTTCGAGCTGCTTCTGATAGGAAGCGATCTTATCTTGAATCGCCTGGAGCTGTTGATTGTTCGCATCAATCTGGGTCTGGAGACCGGATGCTGTGTCAGCAACAGTCGCTTGCGGGAAAACAAGCGCGACCGCGAGAAGCGCTAAGAAGAAGGACGAGAGCGGAGCGCGCGTCATCCCTCAAGTATACCAATCGCTTTCTGCACACGGGAAAACGATTCGGCTGGGCCGAGGATTGAAATAAGAGTAAAGGGGTCGGGTGAGCGCTCCTGACCTGAGAGCGCGTAGCGGAGCGGCCAGAGGAGGGCGCCGCGACCTCCCTTCCCTGCCTGTCCGGCAGGCAGGCCCGCTGCCTCGGCGGCATCAGCAAGCGGCATAATGACCGCTTTTACCTCCTCGGCCGAGACTCCTTCCGACAGGGCTTGTAGGGGCTCCAAGAGGCCTTCTAGGCCATTTTTGGCCGCCCCAGAGCGGTCTTCAGGCTCTTTTACGAGGAGCTGTTCCCTGTCGAGGACGGGCTCGGTAAAGAGGCAAGAAAGCTCGCCCGAGAGCATCTGACGTGCCTCACCGAAGGTGCGTGCGCGGTCCTTGAGAAGTGGAACTGTTTTCCGCATTTTCTCCATATCCTGCGATGGCGCGAGCAGGGTGATGAAGTCTTCGTCAGAGAGTGTGCGCATCCAGTGCTGATTCACCGAGAGGAGTTTATCTCGATTCCACATCGCTCCACCCTTCTGCACATCCTCAAGGGAAAAAGCGGCAGTGAGTTCGGCGAGCGAGAAATACTCTTGATCGGTGCCAGGGTTCCATCCGAGGAGCGAGAGATAGTTCACGATTGCTTCGGGTAGGAATCCTTCGTCGCGATAGTCCATCATACTCGTGGCGCCACTGCGCTTACTCAGTTTGGCGCGTTTCTCATCGAGGATGAGCGGGAGGTGCGCATAGGCTGGTCGTGTGGTGCCAAGCGCTTCTTGAATGAGAATTTGACGCGGCGTGTTGGAGATATGATCCTCGCCGCGGATGACGTGTGTGACGCCCGAGTCCATATCATCAGCGACGACCGCGAAGTGATAGAGCGCGTCGTCTATAGAACGAGCGATGACGAAGTCGCCAAGCTCAGTGGTGTCAAAGGTGATATCTCCGCGAATAATATCGGTGAAGGTGACCACGGTACCCGGATTCTTGAGTCGGACGAGATGTACTGTGGTGTTCGGATCGTCCTTGCCTGGTTCTGAAGAGATATATGCCTTCCCTTCCCCTACAAGCTTCTCGAGGAGCTCGCGATAACGATCGTGACGTTCAGTCTGGCGATAGAACGAGTCCCAGGTGATACCGAGCCAATGGAGGCCGTCGATAATCTCTTGTTCGAACTCGGGTTTGCTACGAGCGCGGTCGGTGTCCTCACTGCGGAAGACTATGCTGCCGCCATTGCGACGTGCGAAAAGGTAGTTGAAGAGCGCAGTGCGCGCAGTGCCGATATGGAAACGGCCGGTGGGGCTCGGCGGGATGCGGGTGATGACCTGGCTCATACTTCGTGCGAGAGGGCGATAGCGAGCACGCCCTCGGCGAGAACACGTGCCGCGTCGGGGTCGGTGAAGCCGGCGGCAGCGTCGCCCATACGCTTCTCAAGGTTTTTGTCACCGAGGACGCGTTTAATCTCGGAGACGAAGAGGTGTGGTGTCAGGTTCCCCTCTTCGATAACGATAGCAGCGCCAGTGCGCGCATAGGAGTAGGCGTTGGTGCGCTGATCGTGGCTCACTGTCTCGGGTATAGGGATGATAATCGACGGCTTCTTCCAGAGACTGATCTCGGCGATAGAGCTCGCTCCTGCGCGCGAGATGATGATGTTCGCCACGCCAGCCGCTCTCTGGAGCGAGGTCTGAGAGAGATAGTTGATTGGGTGATAACGAGAAGCGTTCGGTGAGCCGGTGAGCTCCACCTTGGCGATTGTCTGAACGCTCTCAATATTGGCTTGCCCGGTTTGATGGATTACGTTTGCGAGCCCGACGAGCTCTATGAGCGAGGAGAGTACCGTATCATTGATGCGCACCGCGCCCTGCGAGCCGCCGAGGATAAGGATGGTCGGGAGTGAGGTGTCGAGTCCGAGATACTGCTGGGCACCCTCGGTCTCGAGGTGAGCCAATGCCTTACGAATAGGGATACCCGTGCGCGCAATCTTACCGCGGACCTTCTCCGGGAAGTAGGTAGCGGCTCCCTCAAAAGAAATAGCAATCTTCTCCGCCCAGGGCGCGGCGAGGAGATTAGCACGGCCGGGCTTGGCGTCGGACTCATGGATGACTATAGGGATACGGAGTATCCGGGCGGCGAGTACGGTCGGTACGCTGCCATAGCCGCCCTTACTCACTATCACGTCGGGAAAGAGACGGAAGAGGATAAAGAGCGCTTTCAACGTCCCCGCAAAAGTGATAAGGGCATCAGTGTAGTTCTGAAAAGAAGCATAACGGCGCACCTTCCCTGCTGGGATGGGGATGTAGGAAATGTTGTTTTCAAAAAGGGCTTTCTGATCGAACGAATTCGGGGCGAGATAGTAGAGCTTGGGTGGGACAAGACGTCGCTCGCGGACAAGGTCGTTTAGTGCCTCGGCAATGGCGATAATTGGATAGAAATGCCCTCCGGTCCCCCCTCCAGTGAATGCGATAGTCATAGATGTCTCTAGTATACCTCGAAGTCGTATCACTCCTTCTGGTGAGCGGCGACGTTGAGGATGAAGCCACACATAATGAGAACTGCGAGGAGCGCGGTGCCACCGTGAGAGATAAATGGGAGTGGGAGGCCGGTGAGCGGAATAATCCCGAGCATCGCGCCGATATTGATAAACGCCTGCAGGATGATGATCACCGAGAAACCGAGCGCCACGAGGCCGCCGAAGAGATCACGCGAGTGACCCGCGATGACCACGCCGCGCGCCGCAAGAGCGACGAAGAGCGCGAGGAGAAGTGAAGCGCCAAGAAGACCAGTCTCCTCGGCGAAGACGGCAAAAACGGAGTCGCCGGAAGGTTCGGGTAAGTAGTTAAACTTCTCAACACTCTGGCCGAACCCTCTCCCGAAAGCGCCGCCAGAGCCAATAGCGATGAGTGATTGCTGAATTTGGTAGCCGCTCCCGAGGGCATTTGCGGTCGGATGCATAAAAGTCTCGATGCGTTGAAGCACGTACGGACGCACAGCAATAACGACGCCGAGTGCAATGAACACGCCGAGTGCGAGAATGCCGAAATCGCGGAGCGGCGCTCCCGCCGCGAAGTACATCACCATTCCGGTTGCCACAATAAGAAGAGTGGTCGAGGTGTTGGGTTGGGCCAGCAGGAGCGCCGCTGGTACCGCGAGGAAAGCGACGAAGGGCGCGAGTCCTCGCTTCACGCTTGAGAGCTTCTGCGCGCGCGGCGCGAGCCACGCGGCGAGCATAATCACAAAGCCTATTTTCAAGAACTCCGCGGGTTGAACGGTGGTGAAGCCGATATTAATCCAACGAGTTGCGCCGTTGGCGTGAAGACCGATACCAGGGACGAAGACGAGTGCGGTGAAGAGAAGGGTCGCAATGTAGATAGGTAATGCGAAGCGCTTGACCCACGCCAGAGAGACTGCGCGCACTGTAAAAAGAGCGAGGAACCCGAGACAGAGACCGAGACCGGCTTGGAGCAGGATATCGCGTGAGACAGAGCTGTTCTCGCGTGCGAGGAGGCCGAGTGATGCAGAGGAAAAGATAGCAAGGCCGGCAAGCGCGATAGAGACCACCAACATCAGGAATATACGATCGCCGGAAAAGAGCTTCATACCAGGCTAAGACTTCAAAAGCGCGATAGTCATTCCGATGATGGCGCATACGATAGAGATAATCCAATATCGCATCGTCACTTTATAGGAAGGCCAACCGATTGCTTCGAAGTGGTGATGGAGCGGTGCGATGCGGAACACTTTTTTCCCAAAAAATCGTTTCGATGCGACTTGGATGATGTTCGAAAGGACCGTCACGATAAGTGGGAACGCGATAATCGGGAGTGCAGCCACGCCGTAGCCGTCTCCGGGAGTATCAGTCATAAAGGCGATGACGGCGAGTGTGAGCGTGAGCCCCATCGTGCCGGTCTCGGTCATCCAGAATCGTGCCGGCGGAATATTGAACCAGAGGAATGCGAGTATCGCGCCGGTGAGTGTCGCGGAAAAAGCGGCGAGATTAATCTGATTCTGGAAGTACGCGATACCCGCATAGGCCATAAAAGCAGTGCTGAAAACGCCACCTGCGAGCCCATCGATACCGTCGATAACGCCGCCCGCGTAGAGCCCCATAGATACCACAATGAAAAGAGGGATGATACCTGCACCGAGGAAAAATGTCCCGTCGCCCGGGATACCGATAGCGTCCATACCGAGCTTGGCGTAGAACCACCAGCCGATGAAGCCCGAGATGAGTGTGACAAAGAGGAGACGCACGCGCAGCGGCAGTCCGCGCTCACCCGAGGGGTGGATATCGAGGAGATCGTTCACGAAGCCGACAAGAGCGCCTGAGAGAAGTGTGAAGAGCGGTATCCACGTCTGACTGCGGCTAAGGAAATCGAGCTTCTCGATAAGCGGTGTGGGGACGAATCGCGCGAGGAGCCAGAGAACGAGCGTTACGAGAGAAACGGTAACCCAGATGAGGATGCCGCCCATACGCGGCGTGGAGGTCTCGGTGCCGGTGTGGATTGTGGTGCGAAGCTTCTCAAACTCGACAGCCGGTGTGCCGTCGAAGGCAGTCTTCCCCGCCCTCTTCTTCCACACTTTGTGCGCGTAGAGATAGTTTGTGAGGAGTGGCGCAAGCAGGATGCCGAGCGCAAAGGCAGCGGTCGCAGGGATGAAAACTTTAACGATGTTGGAAGTAAGCATAGATTACAGCGAGGCGACACCGGCGAAGTGTGCAAGCGTCGCGTTCACGAGCGCAGTTCCATCGGTGAAGCGGGCTTTCTGCGAGGAGCCGAGGACGACGACCGCGATAGGGTGACCGATACCGGCATCAAAGACGAGGGCGAGATTGCCGCCAGCAAGACTCGTGTAACCGGTCTTGGAGAGGAGGAGATGCGGGAAAGTTGCAGTCAGAGGATCGGTATTTTTCACAGTGAAGACGGTGCCACCAGCAGAGACAGCACGGGCCGTGTCTTCTGTTGTTGCCGCGGCGATGTCCGGAGCCTTCTCGACCAGTGCGCCGGCCAGGCGAGCGATGTCACGCGCGGATCCGTAGCCGCCCGAGGTAACTTCGCTCGCATCGAGGCCGCTACCATTGACCGCGTAGGTCTGAGCGAGGTCGAGCGCAGTAGCCGCGCTCGCGAGCGCTTCATTAGCCGTACGGTTCTGGCGCGTTGCCGCCGCTTCAATAATCGCGGCGGCGCCATCATTTAGTGACGCAGTGAGCGTCAGACGCGCGAGGTCGGAGAGCGAGAACACCTGTCCAGCATTAAAGGCGTGCGGCGCTTCGGATCCTGTAGCGGCAACGGAGATAGTAATAGGCGTATTCGGTGAGAGTTCAGCGAGCGCTGCATACACGGTGAGCAGCTTAGTGAGCGAGGCGAGTGGGAGCTGGGCATCAGGATTCTTTTCATACAGTGTCTCGCCAGTCACGAGGTCGTAGACGACAGCAGCCTTTGCTTCGAGCGGAACAGCAGCAAAAGCATCGGGTGTTGTTGAAGCCGTAATTGTTGCGGTCGCAACGGGAGCTTCTTTTGTTCCGAACGGAACGAAGAGGAGAACTGCGAGGAACCCGGAAGCGATAAGGAGCGCGAAGCCTGCCTCGCGCATAAAGCGAGTGTGTTGGGCCAGTTTCTGAAGTTCGGAAGAGTCCATAGGTTATGCAGCCGCCTCCGCTTCTGCCGTTTCTTCGGTGATAATCGCCTCCGCACCGGTGCGGAGCTCCTCAGCACGCGGGAGTTCACTCGCGTTCGTAATCCCCAAGTGAGCGAGCGCCTCGGTCGTGAGGCTATAACGGATACGGCGCTTGTCGCGCTCGTCTTCCCTCCCCTCTATGAGCCCGCGCATAAGCAGGGTGCGAAGCGAGGTGGAAGAGTTCACACCACGCACCCAGTCTACCTCGCCCCGCGAGGCACCCGTCTGATAGGCGATAACCGCGAGCGTCTCGAGGCTTGCCTTACCCAAGTCACGCGAGAGCTCACTCTCACGGAGCTTCTTCACTATGGGGGCCGCCTCGGGCGAGGTGCGTAGCTCGAGTGCGTCTGCGGTCTCTATAAGTGCAGTGCCACTCCCTTTTACTATGCTCACCAGAGCCTTGGTCACGAGCGCGAGCTCGGCGTCCTTAATCCCGAGGAGCTTGATCAATTGCTTCTTCTCGAGCGGCTCACCTGAAGCGAAAAGGAGTGCGTGGAGGGCGGCAGGAGGCGTAAGCATCTTCCTTAGTATAATCGTGCACCCCCTCTCCGGCAACGCCCTGTCTTGGGGATGTTTAACCGTATCGCGGGACAGACTCGGCGGCGGTGTGGCTGATGCGGATATCGCCATAAGTGCCGTATTGTTCGGCGGCAACCGCACCCTGCTTCACCAGCTCGAGGAGTGCGAGGAAGGAGACGATGACCTCCACTTTTTCTTTTGTTCCCCCATGGAAATCTTTGAAGGAGAGAGTCATCGCGCTCTGTACTCGCTTGGCGAGCTGGTCCATCATCTCCTCTATCGAGATGAGCGGCTTGACGCGTGCCTCGGGTAGCGCCTCGACCACTTCGCGGGCAGCGAGGACGCGCGCGAGCGCCTCGGCGAGCGCAGCGGCTGAAAGGTCGCGCGCGGGCGAGAAGACGGGCTCGGGTATACGAGCCCCCGCGGGCACCATCATCGTCTTACCGAAGAGGCGTGTGATCTCGCGTGCGGCCTCGCGCACCTTCTCATAGGCGGCGAGTCGGCGCTCGAGATCGGCGACATCGGCATTCTCGTCGTCAGAGAGGATGAGGTCAGGGATAAGTGATTTCGACTTGATAAGCAGAAGCGTCGCCGCGATGTGGATGAAGCTCGCTGTCTCTTCTACCGGGAACGCTTCTTGTGCGCGCACGTGTTGGATAAAGTCCTCGGTGATGTCTGCGAGCGTGAACTCATTGACCAGGAGCTTGCGCGCCTCGATAAGGTCGAGCAGTACCTCGAACGGTCCTTCGTAGGTATCTGTTTTTATAGAAAATGGCATAGCGGTTTATTGCTTCGACCGCCCCTCGATAAAGCGGAAAAAGAGTCGTACCGGTTCACCCGCGGCGCCCTCGGCGAGCTCATCTCCGGGCGCCGCTGTCATACGCGGTGCGATATCGAGATGCGCCCAGGGGCAATCGAGCTCCTTGGCGAATTGCCAGAGGAACATCCCGCCATCTATCGACCCGCCGTAGCGGCTTGTCGACCCACCCGGGACATTTTTTAAATCAGCAAAAGTACCCTTCACCCGATCCGCATATTCATCCCAGAGCGGGAGTCGCCACACATAGTCGCCCGAAGACTCGCCCGCTTCAGCGAGCTCTTGTGCAAGCGTGTCGTCGCGAGTGATGAGAGCACTCGCGTGGAGCCCGAGTGCTATCATCGCCGCCCCAGTGAGCGTGGCGGCGTCGATAACGACTGCGGGATCAAAGCGCTTCGCGTAGGTGAGCGCATCAGCGAGGATGAGGCGTCCCTCGGCGTCGGTGTCGAGCACTTCGATGGTCTTCTTAGAGAGTGAAGTGAGAACGTCGCCCGGACGTACCGCGTTGTTGCCCGGCATATTCTCGACCGCGGGGATAAGACCGACGACCGAGCACTTCAGCTTTAGCCGCGCGGCGAGCGCGACCGCGTGGATGACGGCTGCACCGCCCGACATATCCATATGCATCTCATAGATAGAGTTCGAGGACTTCAAGTTGAGTCCGCCGCTGTCGAAAGTGACGCCTTTACCAACAAGAACAACGGGTTTCCCCTTCCCTCCTTGGTACTTGAGGATAGTGAAGGTTGGTGCTTCGCTCGAGCCCTTGGCGACGCCGAGGACCGCCCCCATACCGAGCTTCTGCATCTCCTTAACGCCAAGCGTGGTGACCGTGACGGGGAGCCCTTTTACCGCGGCTCGCGCCGCTTTGGCGAGGAGCGTCGGCGTCATATCGCCGCCAGGCGTGTTTGCGAGCGTGCGGCAGGCGTTTATCGCACGACCGATTTCTAATCCCTTCTGCACAGCCGCAGTAACTTCGCGGACGTCAGGCGCAAAGACGAGAATCTCCTCCACCGTATCCCACCCCTCCTTCGGCTTGGTCTTGAAGGCGTTGAACTCGAAGTTCGCCATTTCAAAATTCTCTGCCATAAGTTGAGCAAGACGCGCAGGCGCGACAGCTTGGAGATTCGTAAAGAGATTTTGATCAAATTGCACCGCAATCTTCTTACATGTATTCGTCTTCGCAACATTCACGACAGCGCGGCAGAGGATGATAAACTTCCGCACGTTCATCTCTGCGGGCTTGCCGATACCTATCTCGAGTGTCTCTACCCCCTTCTCTTTTATAAAACGTTTTACTCCCTTTGGCTTATCAGTGAAGCAGATGCGCACATACCCTACTGGTGCGTCTGTAACATCCCCCTTCTTCACGAGGATCTTCATAGTACTAAGCTTCATTCTCGGACGGGGTCGAGAGAAGCTGGTCGATGCGATTAATATCGCGTGGGAAGAGCGTAGCCTCCTTCACGTTACCAAGACCGAGCATCTTCTGCGTGAGGCGTTCGAGGCCCATCCCCCACCCGCCGTGCGGTGGCATTCCATATTTGAAGGCCTGGAGATAATAAGAGAACTTCTCTGGGTCGAGCCCCTTGGACTTAATCCCCTCCACGAGATTGTCGTAGTTATGGCGGCGTTGTCCGCCGGTGGTTATCTCGACGCCGCGGAAGAGAAGGTCGAAGCTCTTGGTGTAGCCTGGGTCGGACTCGTCTTCCATCGTATACATCGGACGCTTCGCAACTGGATAGTGCGTGATGAATATAAAGTCACTTCCCTTCTCTTTCGCTGCCCACTCGCTTAGCCAACGCTCGTCCTCAGGCTCGAGATCAGGCTCGCCACGATTGTCGCGGCCCGTCTCTTGGTAGATAAGCTCGAGCGCCTCGCGGAGCTTCAACACCGGGAAGGTGTCGGGCGCGGTCGGGAGTGTGGCGCCGAGGAGCTTAAACTCACCCGCGCAATTCATCTTCAGCTGGTTAATAAGCGCGTGCATCAAGCGCGTCTCGAGCTCCATCAGGTCGCGGTGGTCCTCAATAAAGCCCATCTCGATATCCATCGAGGTGTACTCGTTTAAGTGGCGGGTGGTGGAGTGCTTCTCGGCGCGGTAGACATTACCAATAGCGTAGACGCGCTCGAGAACGCCGACCATAATCTGCTTGTAGAACTGCGGCGAGGTACCCAGATGTGCGGTCTTATCATTAAAATAGGGTACCGAGAAGACGTTTGCGCCACCCTCAGCGTCGTCACCGATAAGCTTAGGTGCTTGGAACTCGGTGAAGCCTTGGAGATCGAGGAAGCCGCGATACGCGTTTACAATCTCGGCCTGCACACGGAAGACGGCACGCGCCTTCTCGCTTCGGAGCGTGAGTGGGAGATAGTCGAGATAGGTATCCAAGTTGACCGCTGTGTCTTTCTCAAATGGTAATTCTTGTGCCTGTGCGAGGACGGTGATTGTAGTAGCCTCGAGCTCGATATTGCCATTGGTGCCCTCGGTGCGCATCTTCTCGGGGCGCTCGTTTACGACGCCCTCTATCCTAACGACCCATTCGCTGCGGAGTGTCTGGGCCGTGGCGAGTGCCTCGGGATGATTCGGGAGGCAGACAGCCTGCACCTTCCCCGAGCGGTCGCGGATATCGAGGAAGACGAGCTTCCCGTGGTCGCGGCGGATATCTACCGTGCCGGCAATAGAGACCGTCTTGCCGATATTCTCTCCCAGCATCACTGTCGTTGTTCTCTCCATATACCCTATAAAATAACACACCCCGCGATCTTTTGCGGGGTGAGAATGAGAGCGATACCTCCTGTTATCGCGGTAAGGAACGGATGAGGAAGTTCTTGAAGTTCTGACCGAACACGGCGTCAGGAACATCGGCCATCGTCTTGCGCAGCTGCTTGAACAAACTGCCGCCGTGCTCGATCAGCCTGGGTGCCCGGTCAGGGAATGATACCCCTTGCGGAATGTTCCCCTTGAGCATAGCGACCATTCGGTCGTACTGCTCGCGTGCCTGCTCCATCGTGATATCGACGTGCGGACAGTCCGAGCCGATGCCGACACAGTTTTCATCGCACCAGCTGATGATGTGGTTGATATGCATCCTCATCGTGGTCTCGCCAAGCATGAAGTTCATAGCCGGGACACCGATATAGCCATCGAGAAGAAATATCTTCCGGGGAACCTCGTCATCCAGATTCCGCGGATGCGGATGGACTGAAGAAATCCCTGAATGGCTGGCCATCACGCTGATTGCCAGCTTTTGGCGCAGGATGAAGTCAAGCGACTCGTTTGCCGTTTGACTGTTCGCGTGCGAGAGGTCGAGAATCAGCTCGTTCACGGTCATCCAAAGGATGAGCTGCTTCCCTTGGTCGGTGAGGCCCCCTTCGACACCAGAGCCCGAGCCGTAGTCGCTCTTGCCGCCGTAGACCAGCGACATAACGCGAACACCGCAGTCGAACAGGTCTTGTACACGATTGAACGTGAGTCCGTGTGGCGCATGCTGCATACCGAGCAAGACGCCGAGTCCTGAACGAGAGTCGAGATTCTTACGGCTCCTGATCAGATATGTGTCCGCGTTGGACAGTACCTCCTGTGTGAACTTGATATGCGCCGCGAGAGCCGCGTCGCAATCAAGCATCGCAGGAATCGGAGGCACGCTTGTCACGTGTGCCAGCGAGAGTTGCGGACGATGTGCTGAATCGAAGATGGGCGGTTGGCCTTGGAAGGCCAGAAACGCCATCGAGTCGGCGTAGAACGTATTGCTTGGCATTAGCTGCCTCCTTTGTCAGTTTTCAATTTCCCAGAATTGGGTCCGGGACTACCGTAACACGTCCTATATCAAAAGTCAAATCTGCTGGACAGGATTTCTACGCGACGCCGATTGCCTTGCGCACCTGCTCCATCTTGGTCTCGCTTACCGCACGTGCTTCGCGCTTCCCTGCCTCGAGCACCCGCTCGACGATGGTCGGATCCTCTTTAAGTGACTCATACTTGGCGCGAATCGGCGCGAGATAGCGGTCGAGGTCTTCGATAAGGAGCTCTTTCAAGAGTTTGTAATTCCCTTGGTGTTCAGTATATATCTGCTCTAGCTCCTGCTCACTGCGTACCAGCTTGTGTATCGCGTAGACATTTTTCGGGCGTTCTCCACTCGAGTCGGTGACGATACTCATCACCGCCTTAGCGAGTTCGTCACGGGTGCAAAAGAGCGGGATGACGTTCCCGTGGCTCTTGCTCATCTTCTGCCCGTCGGTGCCGGGGACCACAGCGACGTCGGGCATAATGTGGGCTTCGGGGAGCTTGAAGAGATCGGTATTGAAAACGCGATTAAACTTCTCCGCTGTGTCGCGCGTGTACTCCACGTGCTGTTTCTGATCAGCACCCACCGGGACGATAGAGGCGTCATAGAGGAGGATATCGGCAGCCATCAGGAGCGGATAGTTGAAAGTGCCCACCGAGATCTCTTTATTCTTGGCCTCAGCATCTTTGTAGGCGTGCGCACGCATCAGGTACGGCATCGTGGTAATAGTGTCAAAGATCCACGCGAGCTCGGTGTGCGCGGGCACATCTGATTGTTTGAAGAAGACCACTTTCTCTGGATCGAGGCCGATAGCCAGATACGCCATTACTAGCTCGCGGGTGCGACGGCGCATCTCCTCGGCGTCTTGCATCGTGTTGAGCGCGTGATAGTCGGCGACGAAGATGAAGGGGCGATACTTCCCGCTCGCCACGAGGTCGACAAATTGGCGCATCGCGCCAAAGTAGTTACCGATATGGAGGTCGCCGGTCGGCTTCACGCCAGAGACGAGGACAGGTTGTGAGGTCATTACACTACGATACCACGCCCGCTCCGCTGTTGTGATACTGGGCATATCGCTCGCAGATAGCGCGCATAAGCCCCGGCCCCTCGAAGATCATCCCCGAGACGAGCTGGACGAGGTCAGCGCCAGCGGCAAACTTGGCGAGCGCATCTTCGGGTGTGAAGATACCTCCTGTGCCGATAATCGTGAAGCGCTTCCCATACCTCTCGCGGGTCTTGCGGATGAGCTCGTTTGAGAGAGCGAAGGTCGGTCTACCGGAGAGTCCGCCACGGAACTCCTTAGGAGCGTCCTCCGGATAGGTGAGGTGGGTATAATTCTTATTTAAATTGCCGATGATGACGCCCTGCGCGGCGTTCTCGTCGGCGATGGCGAGCAGCTTCTCGAATTGTTCCCAAGGGATATTGATAGGCATCTTGATATAGACCGGCTTGGTGTGCGGCACCTCGGCGAGGCGCGGCATCAGCTGTGCGAAAAGGGCTGGGTCGATAAATGTCTCGCCGGTATACGCGTTCGGACAGGAAATATTAATGGTGTAGTAATCGCCAGTATGGGTAGCGTTCAGCTTCTTGAAGGAGTCGACATAGTCGCGGATACCCGCCTCCACGTCGGTCGAGGATTCTGGCTCGTTGGTGCGCGCTATTGAGATACCGAGTACGAAGCCGGGGATGCGCAGTGTCCGCGCGAGCTTCTTGATAAGCGCATCGACACCCGCGTTCCGCAGGCCCTTATAGACCACGATGCTCTTATTGCGGATGAGTCGCTTCAAGTGCGGCTTCGGGTTGCCCTCGCAGGGGTGCGCAGTGACGGAGCCGATTTCTTCTCCGCCAAAGGCGAGCGTGGGGAGTATCTGAGTGAGTCGACCGTCGGCGTCAAAGCCGGCAGAGAGGATGATCGGCGTACGATAGGTGATGCCGTCGACCGCCTTGCTGATGTCTGTGCCGTGATAGTTATAGAAGGAGCCAAAGAGCACGCGCAGTGGCGCGAACCGCCCGACGAGTTCACCGATATTCACGAAGAGGTCGTGCATCAGGTCGGGGTGGAACTTAAACAAGATTGGCTTCAACGCGTGCTGGTAAAGGAAATCCATAGTGGCACGATATCATGATTGCCTACTTTCCTACAAAAAGATGAAGCCATCGGACAGAAACTGTCCGATGGCTTCGATACGGCACGGCTCTCGCTTAGGCGAGGCTCTTGAAGGCGAGATGTCTCTTCGGCAACTTCTCGCCCGTGTAGCCGTGCACGCCGCAGTGATAGTTCAACGCAGCGATGTCGCGCTCCACCATTGCAGCAGTAACTTCCACATCGCCGATACGGGAGATGACCGGGAGTGTCTCCTGCTCTTTCGTCGTGATGTTAACCATGACGATCGACAAGTGCCTGCTTCTCGGCACGCGCTTCCTCGTTTCTGCTTTCTTAATCCAGAGGCCGACATTTGCCGGAGTGATACAAGTGACGCCATCCAATGCAGACATGCTTTCTCTCCAATGAACAGGCCGAAACTGACCGGGGAGAACTATACCACAACAGGTTAGATAGCACAAGTATCCCAAGCGTGCTCCGGCGCACAAAATGCGCTCCGCTTATTTTGTGCGCCGGGAAGGATTCGAACCTTCGTAGGCCGAAGCCGACAGGTTTACAGCCTGTTGTAATTGACCACTCTACCACCGACGCAGGTGATAACTTACTCACTATAGCCGAAAGCGGCAGTTATTTCAAAACAAGAATCAGGACGCCCTGCTTCCCTTTGCGCACAAGAGCGTAGCCGCCCGACAGGTCACCCGTATAGAGCTTCTGGTCGGGGTTGGTGATAGGGAGACCAGAGAGCGTAATTCCCTTCCCCTCTATCAGTCGACGCGCATCCCCCTTGCTCGTGGCGAGGCCGCCCGCCACAAGCGCTTCAGCGAGTGAGTACCCAGCTTCAAGGTTCGACCTTGATAGGGAAACTGATGATGCTTCAGCGAGTGCGACCGCGCGGGCATCACGCGAGAGCTCGTGGAAGGGTGTATCGCCAAAGAGCGCGTCAGAAGCAGCAGCGGCCTGAGCCGTGGCGGCGGGGCCGTGCACTGTCTCGGTCACGAGCCGCGCGAGCGTCTCTTGAGCCTGGCGCTCGCCCGGATTTCGTTGGTGGAGTTCCATTAGTGCGTTTATTTCAGAAAGCGGGAGAGTGGTATAGACCTTGAGATATTTCTCGAGTTCTTGATCGGGGAGATTAATCCAGAACTGATAGAACTTAAAGGGCGACGTCTTCCTGGCGTCGAGCCAGATAGCGTTCCCCTCGCTCTTACCAAACTTCTTCCCTGCGGCGTCGGTGACGAGCGGCACTCCGAGTGCGAAGACCTGCTTCCCGAGACGCTTGCGGATGAGATCGACGCCCGAGAGGATGTTCGTCCACTGGTCAGAGCCGCCAATCTCGAGATCGACGCCGTACTTCTCGTGGAGCACCTGATAGTCATAGCCCTGGAGGAGTGAATAGGTGAACTCGGTGTACGAGATACTCTCGTCGGGCGTCTCCAGACGCTTCTTGATGATGTCGCGCTTCACGAGATCGTTCACCGTGAAGTGCTTTCCCACATCACGTAGGAATGGCACTAGCTTCACACTCATCAGCCAGTCGGCATTGTCGACCATCTTGAAGGAGGTGCCTCCGAGGATCTTCTTAAGCTGCGTTTTGAGTGCCGCAGTATTCTTAGCGACAGTCTTTTCGTCGAGCATTGGGCGCTCCCCTTTCTCCTTAGGGTCGCCAATCATCCCAGTGCCGCCGCCTACGAGGAAGAAGAGCTTGTGCCCCGCTCCACCCAGGCGCTTCATCAGGAGGACCCACGCGAGATGTCCGACGTGGAGCGAGTCGGCAGTTGGGTCGACACCCACATACACCGTGCGCGGCGTACCGAGTATCAGTTCCGGCTCTGCGGAGAAATGATCAATCAATCCGCGCCCCTTCAGTTCTTCTGCGAGGGTCATAGGTATATTCATCAAGCGACCGCTTCAAGCGTGGTGATACGGCGCTCGTGGCTCATGATCTGGCGCGTGTCTTTTTCTAAAGCGGTGTTCATCGCGGAGACTTCTTCCTGGAGATCAGCAACGGCGTTTGCTGTTTTGGCAGTGATGCGTTCGAGAGTCAGGAGACGATCTTCAACTTCAGTGAAGTGTTGGTCAGTCTTAGCGAATCCGCGGTCCATTTTGGCTTCGAGTTGATCTATACGGCCATCCGCACGTGCAAACCCATCGTGCATTTCCTGTCGAAGTTCGACGAACCCGCCCGCGACCATCTGAGCCAGGTCGTCAAGTGTCACTGCATTTTTTTCTTCCTTCGACATATGTTCCCCATCTTATCACACTACCCACATCCCGATTTCTACACTCTATTGAGCGAGGAAGAAGAGACCGATAGCTGGGGCGATGAACCACCACCAGAAGTAGGCCTTGGGTGCGAAGAGGAGATCGAGTGTGGGGGTGAAGTGATAGACCGTATCAACCGGGAACACGTGATACGCGAGTGCGATAAGGAAGCCAGTGCCCAGAAATGCGAGAAGGATGAGTCCGAGAAGTCCGATATTAAGGAAATCAGAGACGACCACGCGGCGGAGAATCACGTAGAAGATAAATGAGAGGCCAAGATAGACGCCGAGCTGGGAAAGGAGCGCGGTTAGAGCAGGCGCGGTCGGCAAGTAGGACGCGTAGGGGAAGGTGGCGTAGAGCGCATAGGCGCAGTAGAACGCGAGGAGGATAGCGACGAACTGGCCCCTACCCACACTCCGCGCGAAGAAGAGGAAGAAGAGCACCAGAACGATGATAATGATGAAGTCGCTCCCAAGACTCCACACGGTAAGCGCGGAGTGTGACGCGAGAGCACTTACCTGGGCGATGCCGTCAGAGGCAGTCATACCCTAAAGTATACACGACTAGAGCCCCTCCGATTTGAGTTCCTCAACAGCCTTCTTCGCTTTACCTGAGAGCTTGTGCGGGAGAGCGACCTCGAGTCGGATAATCAGGTCGCCCCGACTCCCCTCGTAAGGGATTCCCTTCCCGGGGACACGCAGGAGCTCCTCGACATGGCGCATCACGGGAATCTTGACCTCGAGCGTCTTCCCCTCGAGCGTCTCGACAGAGACGGTGGTGCCGAGCAGCGCATCGGTCATCTTGACCGGCAAGTTCATTACGAGATTTACTCCGTCTCGATTAAACGTGGCGTGCGGCTTCACATGGACCTTTACGTAGAGGTCGCCTGCGGTACCGGCCTTAATCGCCTCACCCTGTCCGGGCAGGCGGATCATCTCGCCGTTGTCGATACCCGCGGGGACGCTGATATGCATCTCCTCCTCTTGGCGACGGACACCGTGCCCCTTACACTCTGGACACTTTTCCTTAGGGATCTTACCGCTCCCATCGCAGTCGCTGCAGGTACGCACGCTTGAGAATTGACCGAGGATAGAATTACGCATCTCGTGGACACGACCACTCCCATTACAAGTCTTGCAGGTCTCGAGATCGGTTCCTGGCTTCGCCCCGTTGCCACGACAGTGAGCACAGGTAAAGACTTTACCAATAAGGACAGTACGTGTGGTCCCGAAGATGGCGTCCTTAAACGGAATCTCGAGATCGATAGAGATATCGCGACCCCTCGGTGTGCGTGCGTGACCTCCACGTCCGCCGAAGACATCACCAAAGACATCACCGAAGTCAAACTCGACCCCCCCGCCTCCGAACCCTTGCTGGAACTGCGAGAAGTCGAACCCAGCAAAAGGATTGCCACCCTGCCCTGAGCCTGTGGAACGGGCTCCGCCACCAGGGAACGCTTGGCCATAGGTGTCATACTCGCGACGCTTCTTGTCGTCAGAGAGAATCGAATAGGCCTCGGTAATCTCCTTAAACTTAGCCTCATCAGTGCCGCCCTTGTCGGGGTGGTACTTATGCGCGAGCTTACGGAAGGCCTTCTTAATCTCCTCCTTATCGGCCTTCTTGTCGACACCGAGCACGTTGTAGTAATCTTTGCTGTTTGCCATAGATATATCGAGTATACGCTTCTCACTTTCCGTATGCAAAAAAGAAAATGGCGCGGACTCGGGAGTCTCGCGCCACTTCAGTGCCCGTTGATCGTCATCTCGTGACTCTCGCAGGGAGATGTTCTATGCAGCTACGCCTTCAGGAAGGTCGGCCGAGCGAGCATCTTGCCCGACTCGATACAGTCATATCCTCGTGGATCTTCCTTGCAGCTCCGGATGTGGAGCTCACGGGTGTCCTGCCGGCGAGCTTGCGCTCGCTTCACGACGGCTGGGTCGGTGAACTGATACGGGCTGGTCGCGTTCGACCAAGACCGTTCCAGATACTGTTCCGAAACGGGCTGATAGCCCGAATTGTCCGTCATCGCCAGCATCGCGACGATGAGGACAGCAAGGGAAACGATGAGTCCTGGATACCCAGCTTCAGGTTTACGCAACATGACTGCCTCCTTTGGGTTATGGTGGGTGCGTCTGTGTACATTATACACACATCACCATATCTGTCAACCCCCCTTTCCGCCCTACTCTTTTTCTTTAAATTCAGCGTCCGTTGTTGGGGGTGTTTCTGGCGGAGTCCCTCCACCCTGGTCGGGACCAGCGGCTTCGCCTCCAGAAGGAGGTGTCGCCTTGGCCATCGCTTCACCAATCTTAGAGAGTGCAGATGAGAGTGTCTCGGTAGCGGTCTTAATCGTCGCAGCATCTTCGCCCCCCTTAGCGGTCTTGAGCGCATCAATCTTGTCCTGCACCTCTTTGACCACCTCAGCACCCGCCTTCTCACCGAAGTCCTTAATCGACTTCTCGGCGGCGTAGACTGCCTGCTCGGCGACATTGCGCACCTCCACCAGCTCCTTACGCTTCTCGTCTTCTGCGGCGTGCGTCTCGGCGTCGGCCTGCATCTTGGCGATGTCCTCCTTAGAGAGACCAGTCGAGCCCTCGATGCGTATAGACTGCTCTTTGCCCGTGGTCTTCTCCTTAGCTTTCACCGTCAAAATGCCTGAGGCGTCTACGTCGAACGTAACTTCTACCTGCGGCATCCCGCGCGGAGCCGGCGGGATCCCGTCGAGCATAAATTTACCCAATGACTTATTGTCGGCGCTCATCGCGCGCTCGCCTTGGGTGATGTGGATCTCTACTGACGGCTGATTATCAGCAGCGGTGGAGAAGGTCTGCGAACGGCTCGTTGGTATCGCGGTGTTGCGTTCCACGAGCTTAGTCGCGACACCGCCCATCGTCTCGATAGAGAGCGAGAGCGGGATAACATCTACGAGGAGAATATCCTTCACGTCGCCCTGGAGGATGCCGGCCTGAATAGCAGCGCCCACCGCGACGACCTCATCTGGGTTGACGCTCATATTCGGCTTCTTACCGAAGAATTGTTCGACGGCTGCCTGAATCGCGGGCATACGGGTTTGGCCGCCCACGAGGATAATCTCGTTCAGCTCGCTCGCCTTAAAGGGCGATGCCTCCATCGCGCGCTTGGTGATAGCTATCGCGCGCTCGACAAACTCGCTTGAGAGCTCCTCGAGCTTGGCGCGTGTCATCTTAATCAGCAGGTGGCGCGGGCCCGAAGCGTCGCTCGTGAGGAATGGGATATTAATCTCTGTCTCCATCGCGCTGGAGAGCTCAATCTTAGCCTTCTCGGCGGCCTCGTCGAGGCGCTGGCGCGCGAGTGCGTCAGAGCGCACGTCGATCCCGCTCTCTTTCTTAAATTCGTCGGCGAGCCAGTTGATAATCTTCTGATCGATATCCTTACCGCCCAAGTGCGCGTCACCGTCGGTGCTCTTGACTTCTATGACGTCGCCGCCCACCTCGAGCACGGAGATGTCGAATGTCCCACCACCGAAGTCGAAGACCGCAATCTTCTCATCCTTCTTCTTGTTAAATCCGTACGCGAGCGCAGCAGCGGTCGGCTCGTTGATGATGCGCTTTACCGTAAGGCCCGCAATCTCTCCCGCTGCCTTCGTCGCACTGCGCTGGTCATCGTTGAAGTAGGCAGGGACGGTAATCACCGCCTCGGTAATCTTCTCGCCGAGCTTGGCCTCAGCGTCAGCCTTCATCTTGCCGAGAATCATTGCCGAGACCTCCTCAGGGCGATACCACTTGTCGGTCATCTTAACCTCGATGCCACCTGTCTCGCCCTTGCGCATCTCAAAGGGGACAACAGACTTGTCCTTCTGCACCTCGGCTTCATCAAAGGAGTGACCGATGAAGCGTTTAATCTGGAAGATAGTATTAAGCGGATTGGTCACCGACTGACGCTTCGCGAGCGTACCGACGATGCGCTCTCCGTTCTTCCCCACCGCGACAATAGAAGGGGTCGTGCGCGCGCCTTCGGCGTTCTCTAAGACGCGCGGCTCGCCGCCTTCGACGATAGCCATCGCGGAGTTGGTAGTGCCCAAATCGATACCAAGAATTTTTGCCATAGTTAATTAAATTGATTACGGAATAGTAATTTTACTAAAAGTTACCCGTGGTGCGCAACTCGCACCTTCGCGGGGCGGATCAATACTTCACCCTTCTTCCACCCCTTCTCGAGCACTGCGGTTACCCTGCCGTCTTCTTCTACTGTCTCCACTGCGTCTTGGCCCAGTGCTTCATGCTTTGCTGGATCAAACTCCTCACCGACAACGCCTACTGACTCGAGCCCGAGTGAAGCGAAGGCGCTCTCGAGCTGCTTCACGATACCGCTGAAGCCTTCGGGAATATCCCCGTGCTCCTTGGCGCGCTCGAGCGCATCGAACGCGGGCAGGAGCGTCTCAACCGCCTTTACTACGCCACGCTCGCTTACCTGTCTCTTCTCCTCGTCGAAACGCTTTAGGGCATTCACGTAATCGGCCTTGGCTCTCTGCCAGCCGTCCATATATTCTGCCTTCTCGGCACGACAGGTAGTGAGCTCCGCACGGAGCTTCGCGATTTTTGCCAGGGCTTCATCACTACCCTCATCGGGCTCGATGACGTTCTCTGCGTCTATATCATCACCAGTCCATTCCACCATACCTCTCCACTATGCCTGAAATGATGTCCGTAGTCAAAACAAAAAGCGAAGGAGGATTCCCCCTTCGCTTCTGGTCGTGTGCTGCTGAATCAGTGTGCCGTGCCAGCAGGCAGTTCTTCCCAGCGACCAGTCTCCATATCGTCGAAGACACGCATTGGCGCTTCACCCACACCACTCACGATGCCGATCTCGTCTTCGAAGAAAAAGAAATAATCGCCTTCCCCGCCGAAGCCGTTGGTGAACCACCAATCAGCCGCTTCTCGATCATGCTTGGAGAGTTCAGCGATTGCGGTGGCTTGCGGGACGATGACACCACGCCGGGTGTTCTGTAGTTCGTCACCAGACAGGACGCCGGTTAGTTCACCCGAAGGGACACCGATATATGGGAAGCATGCGATGATGAGCCCAAACCACGCTTCGCGAACCCACAGCGGCGCTTCGCCATCAGGAGTCTTGAGTATCTTGATACGGCCTGTTGCTTCATTTTTGCGCATGATTACCTCACTGGTTGTTGGGTTGTCGATGTACTGCTCCGGCGTGAATATAGCACAAGTGGAAAAGAAAAAGGAGGGCTTGCGTGCCCTCCCCCATAAGCCTCTTGCGAGACGGTTGTTACAGATATTCGTGCGGGTTGATGTTGAACTCAGCCTCTGCTACCTTGCGCGGACGCAGTGGCGGCAGTTCGGCGAATGCTACACGATGAAGAGCATCGCGGAGCCCCTGTTCACCGGCATATACCTTTTTGTTGACTTCATCCATCACCACCGGTGTTCCTGGAAGTTCCGAGATCGAGAGCTCTGCTGCGGCGCGATCCGCGCTCCCAATCTTGCCCAAAGCGACGCCGATTACCGGGATGGTGCGCCCATGTGCGTAGAGGAATGCATCAAGGACCCCCGGCAAAGCGAACGCTTTTGACCCGACTGCAATGATCGCGTCGGTGCCGCCACATCCGCCTGCAACGAACCGCATCAGGTCGAATGGATTGCGGTGGCAGCTCACCACGTGGTACTGAACATTTTCTGCGATTCCGCTTAGGAATTCCCCGTCCTCGAGCGCCTTGAGTGTTTCCTTCACCTTGGCGATGTCACTCCTGCTGCCGAAGATGATCGAGAGATTGCGTCTGCGCGGAGCCACGTTGATACCGAGTTCCAAAGCCTGATACGACTCGAGACGAGCCCGGGTAAGTCGCCAGAAGATGTAGCGATATGTCGCAGTCGTCGCTTCAAGAAGCTCTGGCGGGACCCACCACGAGTGGGCCTTTGCGATGTCCTCGAGGCGCGACGGATCGAGCTTGTTGATGCCTTCATGGATGCCCCCATTGCGCACCAGCTGCTTGTCGTAGGGCGGTGGAGCCTTCGGCTTTTCCAACAGACGACTCTGAGCCCACTGATCATAGGACCAGAAGCGGCTTGAGTCGGGCGTGAGGACCTCATCGGCGACATAGAGATTTCCCTCTTCATCACGCCCGAGCTCGATCTTGGTATCGGCGATAATGATGCCGTATTGCCGCATGAATTTCCTTGCCCAGGCATAGATCTCGAGTAAGAGCGCCGTTTCCTCGGGATACATCTGGCGAATCTCGGCGGCATCAAGCGGCTCGTCGTGCCCCTCTTCGGCCTTGGTTGTCGGCGTATCGATGGGGTGTAGCAGCTCATCGCCATCACAGAGGCCTCGCGACAAGACATGGCCACAGACGGTACCAGTCTCCTGGTAACTCTTGAGGCCGCTGCCGGTCAGGTATCCGCGGACGACGAATTCGACCGGGATCATCATGAGCTTCTTGACGACCATAGCTTGCTTCTGGAGCTCCGTGTTACCGCGGAGGACTTCGGGCAGATACTGGTCGACCTCGGCGCCAGCGGCGATCAGGTGGGTCTTGATGCCCATCTTCTCGAGCTTAGTGAGCCAGAAGTGGTTCATCATCGTCAAGACGGCGCCTTTGTCCTCGACGAGCGCATTCAGCACGAAGTCGAAGATAGAGAGGCCGTCGGTAGCGATAACCAGGAGCTTGTCCGGATGGTCCGGAATAGCGTAGGTATCACGCACCTTGCCGCGGTGAAGCAATTTCAATCCCGGGATGGCTGGGACGCTCAAGCGAGCAAGGGACAACTTTTCGTTGTTCATGTGGAACCTCCATATATCAAGTGTCGGTATCGCCAAAACGGCGGTACATCTATACATCCGGTGTGATTCTACCAGAGAAACAAATAAGCACAACCGTACCAAAAACCGCCCTTGCGGGCGGTTTTGCGGAGATTGGCGCTTAGCGCTTTGACCATTGCTTGGCCTTGCGCGCCTTCACGAGGCCCGGCTTCTTACGCTCCTTGGCACGCGGGTCGCGCTTGAGGAGTCCAGCCGCCTTGAGTACCTTGCGGGTGTTCGGCTCGGCCTTGATGATGGCGCGGGCGATAGCGTGACGCACTGCGTCTGCCTGTGCGGCGACACCACCACCCTCCACGTGTGCGAAGGCTGCATAGTTCTCCGCACTCTCGGCGATGGTGAATGCCTCTTCAGCTATCTTCACCCTCTCGATTGTCTTGAAATAGTCCTTTGGGCTCTTGCCGTTCACCTCGAGTGAGGACTTGGCGGCCTTAAGCATCCGCACGCTCGCGATAGCGGTCTTACGGCGTCCGACGGCGGTGATGAAAGTTTTTGATGCCATATATTATTCGGTGACGATAAGATTCTTCATACGCGGAGAGCGGAGCTTGTTGCGCGGGATCATCCCGTCGACCGTCTTGCGGACCACCTCGCTGATACCCTTCTTCACGATCATCTCGGCCATCGTCATTCTGTAGAGGCCGCCTGGGTAGCCAGTGTAGCGAGTGTAGATCTTACCCGCCGTGCGACGTGCTGGGAGGTGTAGCTTGCCTGCGTTAGTGACGGTGACGGTGACCGGTATCGCCTGGTTCTTGGCGAAGTGGACAGACTTCTTGCCGAGAAGTGCGCTGGCCGCCTCGCTCGCCACGCGGCCGAGGGTGCGGTCGGTCGCGTCGATAGTGTAGGTGCTCGGGGCTGGCTTGGTGTTGCTGGTCATAGGAATGCTTATTTAATTACACGAATGCGATATACGCAAGCTTGCGAGCATCGTTGAAGCCGCGCTTGGCGCGCTTCACGACACGCGTATAGCCGCCCTTGCGCTCGGTGTAGCGCGGGCCAATAGTGTCGAAGAGCTTCTTCACCGCCTCCTTATCGCCCAGGCGCGACAATGCGAGCCGGCGGCTTGCGAGTGTGTTGGTTTTAGCGTAGGTGACGAGTCGCTCGGCAAACGGGCGGAGCGCCTTGGCCTTGGCCTCGGTGGTCGAGATGCGTTCCTCGAGGACGAGGGAGCGCGCGAGCGACTTCAAGAGAGCCGTGCGTTGGCCGGTCTCGCGATGGAAGGTCTGTGCTTTCTTAGTAAATGCCATACCGGATTAGTTATTCGCTCTTGAGCGTAAGACCGTTGTTCGCGAGTGCGTCAGCAATCTCCTCTATCGCCTTGTCGCCGATGCCGTCGAGCTCCTTAAGGGCACTTGCCGTCTTGCGGGTGAGACCAGCGGCGCTCTTGATACCGGCGCTCTCAAGCGCGGTAGTGATGCGCGGAGAGAGATTCAGGTCGGCTATTTTCACCTTAGTGGCTTCGCTCGCAGCCTCTGCCTTGGCGGCAGCCGGAGACTCTATCGGCGCAGATTCTTGGAAGCCGATGACGGCCTTGAGCTGGTGGATCATTGTCTCGATAGACTGCTCAAGCGCCTCACGCGGAGCGATAGTGCCATTGGTCTCGATAAGGATCCGGAGACGATTGAAGTCGGTGCGATCACCCACACGCATATTGTCCACCTCGTAGTTCACACGACGAATAGGGGTGAAGGTCGCGTCGAGTGCGATGGTGCCGATATCTACCTTGTCCTTGGTGAGTACCTCGCGCGCGACATAGCCCAGACCGCGTTCGATAGTAGCCTCAATCTCGATAGAACCCTTATTGCCAGAGAGGTCAGCGATGTGTTGGTCGGGGTTCTTAATCTCTACTTGGCTTGGCAGATTAAAGTTCTTAGCAGTAATCTCGCCAGTTCCCTTTGCGGTGAGCGAGATTGTCTGCGGCTCGTCACCGTGGAGGACGAAGTGGATGCGCTTGAGGTTGAGGAGGAGCTCCATAACGGTCTCGCGCATACCGTCGATAGTGGCGAACTCGTGCGGGACGCCCTCAATCTTGACCTGTGTGATAGCCGCGCCAGAAAGCGAGGAGAGGATAATGCGACGGAGACTATTGCCGAGGGTGTGGCCGTAGCCTGGGTAAAGCGAGTCGATCTCATAGACGCCCTGAAGCCCTTCTTCAGAAACGATACGGGGCTTACTCGGAAGTGTAATGTGGTATTCCATAACGCAATCGTAATTACCGGTAAATAATAAATCTGCTATCTCGTGTAGAACGAGAGCACGGCTACCAAGTCGCCAGCAGGATCTGCCGACGCCGCAGTTGGGCGCGCCACAACTGTCCCTTCCATCGCTTTTGGATTCCACGAGAGCCAGGATGGGAGCGGTCGCTCCGCGAAGCGATCGGCAAAGCCCACCAGCACACCGTGATCCTTTGACCCCTCGCGGATAGAGAGGGTGTCTCCCACCGAGAGCAGGTGCGATGGAACGCGGATCTTCTTTGTGCCGACCATCACGTGGCCGTGTGCAACCATCTGACGTGCACCACGACGGGTTGCGGCGAGACCGAGGCGCCACACGACGTTGTCGAGACGCGTTTCGAGAAGCTCGTGGAGGCGCTCGCTCGGCTGCATCGCGTGCGTCTCAAGTGCCTTGCGGACATAGTTGCGGAACTGACGCTCCGTTAGTCCGTAGGTAACGCGCACCTTCTGCTTCTCGAGCATCTGCTTGCCGTACTCGCTCTGGCGACCACGGCCGCGGCGCTTGTTCTTGGCAGAGCGCTCAGCAGAAATAGCAAACTTCTGCGTTTGCGCTTTTTCGAAGACGGTCGCGCCGAGGCGCTTAGCAATCTTGTAACGTGGTCCAGTTTTCATAGCTCGTAGAAGAAAAGATTAGATGCGACGCGGCTTAGGCGGGCGCGGACCGTTGTGCGGAACAGGAGTCACGTCCTTAATCGATTTGATCTGAACGCCCTTGCCCGAGAAGGCGCGCAACACTGACTCGCGCCCGGCACCCACACCACGGATAACGACACTCGCCTCTTTGAGGCCTATCAACATTCCCTTCTCGCCGAGGAACTCGCCCACCTTGGCAGCGGCATAGGGGGTCGACTTGCGTGCACCAGAGAAGCCGAGTGCGCCTGCGCTCGAGGAGACCACCGCGTTGCCCTTGTCGTCGGTGAGGATCGCCTTAGTGTTGTTGAAGGTCGCTTCGATGTGGAGGACGCCCTTCTCGAGGTGACGCTTGGTCGCCTTGGACATAGCGCGCTCCTTACGCCCCTGGTCGAGGCCGCGTCCGCTCTTCTTGATGATTCGTTTCTTACCCATAGTACTTTTATGTTTGCAAAATTATGTCTTTTCAAGCGTCCGGCGGCCCGAGGTCATCGTCTTACGGACGTTACCACGACGCGTGCGCGAGTTGGTCTTGGTGCGCTGTCCACGTACCGGGAGCCCACGGCTGTGGCGATCTCCACGAATAGCCTTGATATCCTTCAGACGCTTGATGTTCTGACCTATTTCGCGGCGCAACTCACCCTCGATAGTAAAGCTCTCGGCGAGCGAGCGGATCTTCTGCTCCTCGTCGGCGGTGAGCTCGTCGCCCTTCTTGGTTGCCGGGACACCTACCTTGGCGAGAATCTCGCGAGCGCGCGTCGGGCCAATACCAAAAATAAGCGGCAATGAATACGCGAGCTGTTTGTTCCCTGGGAGTGTGACACCGGCGATACGCATGATTGTTAAATACGAAAAAATTAAATAACGCTTTGACTACCCCTGACGCGCCTTACGACGCGGATTCTTCTTGTTGATACGATAGAGGCGCCCGCCGCGACGGACGAGCTGATCACCTGGCTGCTGGACTTTGATAGAAGCACGAACTTTCATCGTAAATGTCGCTGTAGGTTAGGTTAATCGGCGAACTATTCTTGCGCGACCCCCGTAAGGGTCAAGCACCATCTCCACCTGGTCGCCCATAAGGACGCGGATCCGATGCAAACGCATTTTCCCTGCAAGGTAGGCAAGAATGAGTTCACCTCCCCCACCCTCTTCCTTCTCAGGAAGTCGGACACGGAAAAGTGAGTTCGGCAACACTTCCTCGACGGTACCGGTCACCGTCGATTTTGTTTCTTCGCCTTCGCTCATTTATGATGCATCGCCACCCATAAGGTACTCATACAATCTAGCAGGTATCCAAAATATCGTCAACCAGCCTTACGGATTGGTCTCCACGACGGTGATTGTGGAGGGGTCCTGGGGGAAGGATTGACGCCAGAATGGGCGCAGGATAATGACCGCACGCTTCACTTCGGGATAGTTGGTGAGCGCCACCTCGGCTGCCGAGCGAGTCTTCCCTGCTATCGCGGCGGCGATGCGGGTAGGATCGACCGTGTAGAGGAGTGAAGCGGTACCAGAGAGAGTGAAAGTGAAGGAAGCGGCATTTGCCTCTGGTAGGCTCGGTGCCGCAAGGACGAGGTTGGAAGCGGGAGTAAGGAGGAGCGGCTCGCCCTGATAATTGAGGCCCGAGATCGACTGAGCAACCGCCTTGGCGAGAGCGGCATTTGGGAAAACAACCGCGGTAATCGTTCCCTGCTCTTTTACATCGACCATACCGGTCGTTGCAGAGGGGGCGGAGTCAAGGGTGTCGTAAGCGATGTGTGTGGCACCAATGACAAGTGTGTAGCCCTCAGGGATTTGGGCCTTGATGCTCGTCTGAAGGTCTGGCTCGAGCGCTTTAGTGAGTGCTGCGCGAGTGGTCGCTTCGAGTGAAGTGTCGACAATAGGTACCGTCCCGGAGGCGCCGCCGCTCATAGCGCTTGTCGAACGTGCGTACACCTGGCTTGCCTGTGGCGTCCCGGCAAAACCTGGAATGGTGAAGGAGGTGGGAGCGATGTTATAGGTGCTGCCCGCTTGGTCAGCGTAGACCTTGGCGGTGGTGCTCCCCGGTTTTGTAGGGCTGCCTCCCGGTACGGTTACGGCTGTGTGGATACGGAAGATGAGTCCTGCTGTGGTAGCGAAGCGCGTATTCGCGATAAGGTGCTGCGACTTTGTTTGAGTATTGTAAACGGTGATAGTACCTGAGGATGATGAGCTGACTTCTTTTGTCCCACCACTTTTGACACTCTGGGTAGCAATCTTCTGTGCGGTAATCATCTCATAGGGCAAGTTTCCGCTGCTGATGCTCGCAGTGAAGGACCCCTGCACCGCTGCCGAGATCGTGTTTGGTGTTACTTCAACCTTGGCGCTTGAGAAATAAAAGAGTGCCCCGATAGAGAGAGCGATGATACCAAGAACGACAATCAAGGTTATATACGGGAATTTAAAAGGACGTTCTGAGAGATTGAGTGGCTGGCGACTGGGGGCGCTAGTAAGAGAATCTGCCTCTCGGCGACGAGACGGCGGGGTGATGTCATTTAAGGTACGCATATGTTGAGGAGTATACCACTCACCGGGCTATTCTGAAGTCGACTTGTCCACCACAACCTCTTCTCGGAAAATGCGCTTCTCGGCGTATAGGGCCATAAGCAGAAGTGAGAGGTCTGGTGGAGTAGATGCCGTCTGACGGATAAAGCTCATAATGTGGCTCCCGAGTACCGCAACAATCTTAGGGGGATTATCCGAGAGCCAAAGCGATCCGAGATCGCCTTTGTCGAGCGTATCCTTAAGAGGAGCGGCATCCGGCTCGCGAGCAAGCAGGAAGATGGTACGTGGCAGGGGGAATCGTTTGGCGAGTGCGGCGAGTGCGGTCGCGGTCTCTTTGAGCCAGCCCATAGCGTCACTGACTTTGGTGGGCACCTCGATAACGTCGACGAGGAGATCTCGTCGCACAAGAGCGATAGAGGTGAGCGGTCCGGTCGCGTCGAGGATAAGCGCGTCGCGCTCGTGAGGGAACGCGATGCGCAGCGCCTGATAGCGGAGTGAGCTTCCCGCGATAGAGAGCGTCTCCTTCGTGTGACAGAGGCCACGAAGTAGCGTGTGAATCTCTCGGGCAACCTCCTCATCTATAAGCGATGTGAGGATGATAATTGAGGCGCGACGAGCGTGTTTCCCGTAGGGAGCGTGTGTCTCGTAGCCATTGAGAATAGTGCCGATAATACTTTCATCCGCGAGAAGCTGCTTTTCAGGAGTGGTGCGCGTCTTTTTTAGTACTGCGGAAACCATTCCCTTGGTGAAAACAAAGGGTTCATCTTGCTCGAGATTTTCTGTGCGTATCGAGGTCGTCTGCCAAGGCGCGTCGATAGAGACGAGGATTGTGTCAATAGCAGCACTCCCGGTCGCACGTAGGAAGGTGTGAGCACCCTTATGAATAAGCGTATCGCCGAGTGCTTTGAGCGCGCGAAGCATCGCATCGGCATGCGGCTCCTTTCCGCGAATCTCGATGGGGGTTCGTTTCGTGTAATGCACCACCGGCTGCTCGCCGTCGATGTACTGCGTATACGCTCCTGCGACCGAGTCGGCGCCGATATCGATAAGTAGCATCGCCACGCCTCGCTTCTTCCTATGGAAAAAACTCATTCGTTTATTCTAACACCGCTTTAATACGACGGATGCCGGCGGAAGAGGCTTCCTCTTTCAGAATCTTGAATTGCTTACCATCCTCACCAAGCTCGGAAGTGTTTCCTACGTGCGGACCGCCGCAGAATTCTATTGAAAATGCGTTATCAAGAGGGCCAACTGAATACACCGAGACGATATCGGGATAGGTTGCACCAAACTCATGCTCCGCACCAAGCTTTTCTGCTTCTTCTTTATTCATATCAGTACGGACGACCGGTAATCCTGCAGCGATCTGTTCATTGACGATTTTTTCTACCGCAGCCTTCTGTTCGTCGGTCATCTTGGCGCTCCAGGAGAAATCGATACGCAAGCGCTCGCTCGTGATATTACTCCCCCGCTGATGGACATCATGTCCGAGTACTAACTGGAGCGCCTTGAGTAGGAGATGGTGAGCGGTGTGATACCGGACAGTCTGCTCGGCAGTATCGGCGAGCCCGCCCGCAAACTTCTGTGCCGCTCCCGCACGCGAGAGTGCCTGGTGCCCTTCCATCTTCGCCTGCACTGCAGTCATATCGAGAGCAATCCCTTTTTCCTTTGCGATTTCTTCGGTGAGTTCTACCGGGAAGCCATAGGT
This sequence comes from bacterium, assembly GCA_023267755.1. GTDB lineage: Bacteria > Patescibacteriota > Minisyncoccia > Phycocordibacterales > Phycocordibacteraceae > C7867-001. Next base: position 21,572 of record JAHFMR010000003.1, on the reverse strand, counting down.
AGTGAAGAGCGTGAAGGCGTCGATACTGTTCCCCATCTTCTCCAGCTCGTGCATACCGTGCGTGAGAGTTTTTCTAAATTGTGCTTCCTCTTTCTCCAATTCACTCTTAATAATCTCCGCGCTTTCATAGATGAAAGCATAGTGATCTCGATATGCATCGCCGAACCCACCGGCTACTTCGGCAAGCACAGCGTCTTTAATACCGAGTTTATCTGCTTCGCGTAGAGAGCGACGAATGAGTCGGCGGAGTACATACCCTTGTTCAGTATTGCCTGGGCGAATACCGCTTGCGAGCATAAAAGAGGCTGCGCGCATGTGATCCAAAATAATCCTGAACGACCGCATGTAGGACGTCGTACGTCCTACATCTGATGTATGACGTACGACGTCCTTATATCGCATGCCAGAGCGGGATTCGAGAACAGTGCGTGCTGCATCAAATACGTCAATCATAAAAATATCAGAATCATTCTGTGTGGCAGCGACCAGACGCTCAAGTCCGCCGCCGAAGTCGACATTCTTCTTGGGTAATTCCTTGAAGGCCGCCTGCCCTGAGCCTGTCGAAGGGTCTTCTTTTTTAATAAATTGCATAAAGACCGAGTTGCCTATTTCGACGAACCGGCCGCAATCACAGTTGGGGTGACACTCTGCGCCGAAGGTAGGGTCGTGCGGGAGACCAAAGTCGTAGAAAACCTCAGAGTCGGGGCCGCCTATCTCGCCCACCGGCATCTTCGCGGGTACTCCTGCCCTGCTCCACCAATTCTTTTTCGCGCCATAGGAGAAGATGTGATCGTCGGCGATGCCGATCTTCTTCCAGATCTCTACTGCCTCGGTGTCGGCTGGCATTCCGCTCTCCTCATCGCCGGCGAAGGTGGTCACGTAGAGCTTGTTCGCGTCGAGTCCGAGCCCCTCTTCTTTGTTCGTGAGAAACTCGTAGAACCACGGCAGTTGCTCCTGTTTGAAATAATCTCCGAGCGACCAGTTACCGAGCATTTCAAAGAAAGTCGTGTGACGATTGTCACCCACCTCCTCAATGTCTTCAGCACGGAAGGACATCTGGGAGTCGGCGAGGCGAGCCCCCTCCGGATGCGACTGTCCGAGGAGATACGGCACCAAGGGCTGCATCCCGCTACTGGTGAAGAGGGTTGTCGGGTCGTTCTCGGGCACTATTGGCGCCGAAGGTATCACCACGTGCTCTCGTTTGGCGAAGAAGTCGAGATATCGCTTGCGGACGTCAGAGACGGTCATATGAAAAAGATAGCACGAGATAAAAAATTCATATACTATGCGGTTATGAAGAAAAAGGACTGGGGATTTGACGTGCGGGATATGGATAGGAGCGTCCGGCCACAAGACGACTTCTATCACTACGTGGGCGGAAATTGGCTCACGAAGAATCCGGTACCGCCACAGGAATCACGCTGGGGCTCATTCCTTATCCTCCGCTACGATACTGAAAAGAAGCTCCGCGCCATTGTGACAGAACTCCAAAATACAAAAAAACTTGCTAACGGGAGCCCGGAACAAAAGGTGCGTGACTTCTATCTCTCAGGGCTCGATTTGAAGCGCCGTAGTACGCTTGGTCTCACGCCGCTCCAAATGTGGCTCGATCGCATCAAAAAGATAGAAGATGTTGACTCGCTCGTGAGAGTAATCGCGCACCTCGAGAAGATAGGCGGCGCCGGTCCGTGGAGTATGGGCGTCGATCAGGATATGAAGGACAGCGAACGGTATCTCGTCCACCTCGGTCAGAGCGGCCTCGGTATGCCCGATCGCGACTATTATCTCAAGAACGACGCGGAGTCGGCGCGTGTCCGCACCGCCTACGGAAAGCACTTGGAAGCAATCGCCAAGCTGATGGGCAAATCGGTTACAGAAGCGAAGCGTGACCAGGAGACGATTCTACGGCTCGAGACAGCGATCGCGAAGATCTCGATGGCCAAGGAAGACATTCGCGACGTCGATAAGACGTACCACAGGATGAGTGTCCGCGCGCTCGCGCAAAAGGCACCAGGGATTAATTGGCAGGACTATCTGAAGATTGTCGGTGCGCCGAAGGTAAAAGAGGTTGTTGTGATGCAGCCGAAATTCTTTGCAGCAATGGGCGCCCTGCTCGCTAAGGAATCCATTGCCGATTGGCAGACATATCTCACCTGGCATCTAGTGGGAGGCGCTGCGAGCTACTTGACCCCCGCATTTGAGAAGCAGAACTTCGCCTTCTACGGTACGACGCTCTCTGGGGTAAAAGTGATGAAGCCACTCTGGCGTCGTGCGCTCGGAGCTACCAACGGCGCGCTCGGGGAGCTTCTCGGACAGATTTACGTGAAGCAGCACTTCAGTCATGAGGAAAAAAAGGAGATGAACAAGATTGTTGATGACCTCTTCGCGGCCTATGAAGCACGCATCAAGAATCTCGACTGGATGAGTGGCGCGACTAAGAAGAAGGCGCTCGTAAAGCTCCGTCAGGTGAATCGTAAAATTGGCTACCCAGACAAGTGGCGCAGCTATAAGAATCTCGAGATTATTCCTGACGACTACCTCGGTAATGCACTACGCGCCGTGCTCCACGGACACCAGCGGGCGATGCGTCGACTCAATAAGCCGGTTGATCGTAAGGAATGGTTTATGAGCCCGCAGACGGTAAACGCGTATTGCAGCTTCGGCCTAAACGATGTCGTCTTCCCTGCCGCTATCCTCCAGCCGCCATTCTTCTCGCTGACAGCTGACGATGCACTTAATTATGGCTCGATTGGCTCGGTCATCGGGCACGAAATCACACACGCCTTCGACGACCAAGGGTCGAAGTTTGACGGTAAGGGTAATCGTAAGACCTGGTGGACGAAGGCGGACACCGCGCGATTTACTAAGAAAGCACAGGTGTTGGTGAAGCAGTTTAATACCTACCGCGTGGCAGACGGGGTCAAGGTAAATGGCCAGCTCACGCTCGGCGAGAACATCGCTGATCTTGGTGGTGTCTCTATCGCCTTTGATGCGTACCAGCTCCGCCTTAAGAAAAGTGGTCGTATCGATATCGACGGCTTCACGCCCGAACAACGATTCTTCCTCGGCTTCGCCCTCTTCGACCTTGAGAATAAGCGCCCTGAAATGGAGAAGACACAGGTGCTCACCGATCCTCATTCGCCAAGCCTCTTCCGTATCAACGGCCCAGCCTCAAACCTCCCCGAGTTCTATGCGGCATTCGCAGTAAAAAAAGGCGACAAACTCTATCGCGCTCCAAACGATCGCGCCAAAATCTGGTAACTCCCGCTTGGAGGTTGAGCCTCCAAGCGGTTACAGCGTGTTTGTAAACACTTCAATCTGCTTGGCGTGTTCTTGAGCAAGTCGCTTAGTGAGTGAGTGGTTTGGCAGTCGCGCCTCTGCCACTCGGAGAGCTTCGCCGTAGAACCAGAGATAATCGGCCATTGGACGCTTCCAACGTCTCAGGAAGTCCGCACCGTCTCTTTGATACTCTTCAATCCGGCTCTCTACGTTGTCTACTTTGTCGGCGATGGCTATAAGCAACGCTTCTTCATCAATCCGTCCCATCAGCGCGAGATAATTCTGCTTGTAGTCCCGCCAATCGAGCCCTTCCTTCACCTCAGTGACTGACTCGACTAGTTCTGCGACGCGCTCGTTAAATTCGCTCACGATCTCTGCGCGCGTCGTCTCGGTATCCTCGAGCGTGTCGTGGAGAAGCGCCGCGGTGACCACGTCGTCGTGTGCACCATCTTCAGCCACCAAGAGCGCCACTGAGAAGAGATGGGTGACGTACGGCAACTGACCGTCTGAAATGCGCATCTGGCCGTGATGCTTGCGCGCCGCGAACTGTATCGCCTTCTTAATCTGCGGCGTGTGGTTCATAGGTTGAGTATACCAGGGCTCGTTGTATAAAAATAATCGAGCACCCTAGACCTAAGGTGCTCGTGATATAGGCGTTCGCGCAGACTTACGTGTAGGCTCGTGCGAGAAACTACGCAAGAGTTCCCCTAACGGGCTGAATCGCACGGGCAACCGATTCTTGCCACTTCGGAAATGACGCTCGATAACTTATCATCTGCGCGAACATGATGATAATACTTCTTTTTCAATTTATAGCCAGTCTATCGGCGGTTTGCCGTGTTCGACGAGACAATCGTTTGTCTTACTAAAAGGCTTGGAGCCAAAGAAGCCGGAGGCGGCAGAGAAGGGCGAGGGATGCGCTGACTCAAGGACGAGATGCTTGCTCCGATCAATGTGTGCCCCCTTGGCTTTAGCGTAGTTACCCCAGAGAATAAAGACGAGATTCTCACGCCCCTCTGATAGCGCGCGAATGACTGCGTCGGTAAACTGCTCCCAACCTTTCCCCTGATGCGAGCCAGCGGTATGCGCACGGACAGTGAGTGTCGCGTTCAAGAGTAAGACACCTTGCTTGGCCCAGCGCTCTAAATCACCTCCACGATGTACGAGCAGTTTACCTAAATCACTTTCTATCTCTTTAAATATATTCTGAAGCGAGGGTGGGAGCGCGGTCCCCTCGTCTACTGCGAAGCAGAGACCATTGGCTTGTCCCGCGCCGTGATACGGATCCTGTCCAAGAATGACAACCTTTACCGCATCGAATGGACAGAGATCAAAAGCGCGGAAGATATTCCTGGGTGCTGGGTACACCTTCCCTTCTTGATATTCTTTCTTTACGAAGTTTGTCAGCTCGGCAAAGTATTCCTGCTCGAACTCCCCCGAGAGTTTGTCCGCCCACGATGACTCTATTTTTACTTGCATCAAAGCAGTATAAGCTACGGCAGAAAATTGTTCGAAGAAGTACTCAGAATTGCAAAAACCGCCCTGACAAAGCAGGGCGGTCGAGTTGAAGGGAGGAGATTACGCTAGCGGTTCTAGCGTGTCTTCCCAATAACGCATATTGGCATGAGCATCCGTTATCCAGCTTTTCATGCCGGCAACAATCGTGTCGTAGAGTTGTTGAGCGAATTCCTCAACAGTTCCTTGAAGAGCATCTCCTTCGACATCAATTCGTACCGGACTGGCCTCACTTTTGTCCACGCCGTTGTTGATGATTGCGGAAGCGACGAAAAAACACTTTGCTTCGGGGCCAAATCTTTCGCCTGGCACAAAAATGTACCTGATTTTCATCACGTCGACAAATTGACGGACCTCGCCAAGACGATCGATGACCATACCGCAACCTGAAGCGAAGAATGCCAGTTGCGCAGGCGTTGCCTTGATGGGCACCGGGGACAATTTCCCGCTAACGGTGCTTGTGACGGCCCCTGCTTTGATGCTGATAGTCGGACATTCGTGCATTTCAATCTCCTTGATGTCTAAGACATCTTTCATTTCCCACCTCAGGATTGAGACGGGTCTGTATACTGTACATCTCTTATATGGTTGAGTCAATCGCACTCTCTGATTTCAAGACAGCACACTTTTTTGCAGTCCCGCCACGGTTGTAGTCGCCGAGCGAGCCGTCGGCACAGATGACGCGGTGGCACGGCACGCTTGGGTCATAATTATTCTTCATCACCGTGCCCACCGCGCGCGCAGCACCCGGGTAGCCGGCGGCATGGGCGACTTCACCATAGCTGCGCGTCTCCCCGTGCGATATCTGGCGCACCGCGTCGCGCACGCGCTCGGCGAAGTTACTTCTTGGCATTGTTACGATGAAGCTCTTGCAGTTTCTTGCCCGCTGCCTCTCGATAGGTGCAGTGCTCGCACGGGCCGCCGCCAAAGGAGGTACCGATTGGCGGAATCTCCTCACCCGCGAGCGTCTTCTTAAGGTCATATACGGCTGGCTCGACCCAGAGATCGTTGCCGGTATACGGGATAAGCTCCACATCGAACTCAAGCTTGCCATCAAAGGCTTTGGCATCGGCCTTGCCGTTTACATACACGAAGTAGACCGTCGGCGAGACGGTAAAGCCGTTCCGGCGGAAGAGCCACTGATAGATCTCGAGCTGGCGTTTGTAGGAGTCGTAGAGATCGTCCTCGGTAGAGGGGCCAATCTTCTTACTCGTGGCCTTATAGTCCACAATAATCAGCTCGCCTGTGGGCGTGACCCACACATCGTCGATACCGCCGCGCACCAGGATATTGGTCGGTTCGTGGAGATACGCGATGCCGCGTCGGAGCGCGTCGCGCCACTCCTCCATCCTGGGGTCGTTAAAGGGGACAGCATCGAGTCCATACTTCTCTACCAGCGGATGCTTGGTGCCCTGTACCCGATGGATATCGAACTCACGCTTCAGGAGCTCGTCGACCGCGTTGTTGAGGGTGAAAGAAGGCATCGAGGGGCGCTTCACGCCGAGCCGCATATCGAGATACGCGCAGCGCTGACACTCCATAAAGAGATCAATCTTCGACCGGCTTACCTTGAAGGGTTCCGACGACGCCGGATTGAAGAGACTGCTCTGCCGTTTGAATCCTGCTGTCATAGTATTAGGTAATTCTCGAATAATCTTCCTTGAAGAACGCGTCGTGCCAGGCCGCGAGCATTAGAAATATGAAGAGCTTGCGTGCATTGTTTGCTCGGCCAGCGACATGGTCGGCGGCGAGCTGTTTGATAATGTCGACATTAAAACGCTCGGTGATAAACGGGTGTGTCGTGATGCGCTCCTGCCAGTCGGTGCGTGCGCGCAGCCACTGGGCCAGTGGGACTGGGAATCCGAGCTTCTTGCGCTTCTGTGTGGTAGGCGGGACGAACTCCTTAGACGCCTTGCGCAGGAGATACTTCGCTTCCTGCACAGAGCCGCTCTTGTATTTAAGACGATCAGGGATCGTGCCGGCAAAGGCGGCGACCTCACGGTCGAGGAACGGCACGCGGACTTCAAGCGAGTGCGCCATACTCATCTTATCTGCCTTCGCGAGAATATCTCCCACGAGCCACATATGGATATCGATGTATTGCATTTTCGTGGCGTCTGACCAGCGACGCGCCTTCTCGTAGAGTGCCGCGAGACTGAATCGTTCATACGGCGTCCCCTTCCAGAGGCGGCGCGCCTCAGCTGGAGAGAAGATGTACGCGTTACCGATATAGCGCTCTGCAAGCGGCTTCTGATAGCGACGGAGGAAGTTTAACCCCGGCAGAGCAAGCGGGATGCCCGCAAGGAGCAGAAGCGGCTTACGGAGAAAAGCGGGCACGAAGCGTTCAAACGTGGCAAAGGAGTAAGGCTCACGATAGATACCGTAGCCGCCAAAAAGCTCGTCGGAGCCCTCGCCAGAGAGAACGACCTTCACATGCTTCCCCGCTTCGCGTGCGAGGAAGTAGAGCGCGATAGCTGAAGGATCAGCCACCGGCTCGTCAAAGTGCCATGCGATGCGCGGGAGCGTGGCGAAGTATTCGTCGGGGTCGAGGAGGATCTCGGTGTGCGTCGTACGGAGCGCGTCGGACTGCTCGCGTGCCTCGGCGAACTCATTAATCTCTTTCGACCCAATCGTAAAGGTCTTAAGCACTCCCTCTGGATGCACCTTGCGGATAGCACCCACGATGAGCGCGCTGTCGACGCCGCCGGAGAGGAAGGCACCGAGCGGCACATCGCTCTCGAGATGGTGCTTAACCGAATCCTCAAGGATAGTTGCCAGCTTCTTGGTTGCAGATGCTTCCTGCATTGTGTCGTCGGCATCAAAGGTCATATCCCAATAGGTTGTCTCAGTGTATGCGCCAGTCTTCGCGTCGATAAGGAAGTACGTGGCCGGCGGCATACGATAGATATTGCGGAAGAAGGTCTCGCGCAGCGGGTTGTATTGGAAGGAGAGGTACTGATAAATCGCCTCTTCGTTAATCTCTTTGGTATATTCAGGAAGAGTGAGCAGGCTTTTACTCTCAGAAGCGAGCCCGACGATGCTGTTGCCGCGAAGCAGGTAGTAGAGTGGCTTGATACCGAAGGGGTCGCGCGCCGCCATCACTCTTCCCTTCTTCATATCGTAGATAAAGAAGGTAAACATCCCGCGGAGATCCTTCACCACTTCCTCGCCGCGTTCCTCGTAGAGATGCAGGATGACTTCGGTGTCGGTGTGCGTCTTGAAGGTGTGTCCGCGCGCGACGAGTCCCTCACGCAATTCTTTAAAATTGTAGATCTCACCGTTAAAGACGATGATGAGTGAACCGTCCTTTGACGAGATGGGCTGCTTCCCGCCTGCGACGTCGATGATACTCAATCGACGCATCCCGAGCGCGACCTCTGTATCGACAAACGTCCCCGAGTCGTCGGGTCCGCGGTGGATAATGCGATCCAGCATTGTCTCGAGAGCCTTCTGCGGCTCCCCGGAGGGGTGGATAATGCCAGCGATGCCACACATGATAAACTACTATAACACGCATGGAAAAACTCCTCCGCACAGCCAAGAAACTCATTCCGAAGGCGCTTTTTACCGCGCTCCAGCCGGCCTATCATTACCTGCTCGCAGGTATCGGCGCTCTCCGCTTCGGCTTCCCCTCTCGCTCCCTCTACGTCGTCGGCGTCACGGGGACCAAAGGTAAGACCTCTACCACCGAGCTCGTAGCGGCCATCCTTGAGGAGGCAGGCAATCGTGTCGCGCTCGCCAACACAAATCACCTCAAACTCCTCGGCTCGAGCGAGAAGAACCTCACCAAGCGCAGTATGCTCGGCCGCACCCTGCTCCAGCGCTTCTTACGCCGGGCAGTAGATGCGAGCTGTACATACGCAGTCATCGAGATGACGTCTGAAGGGGCGAAACAGTTCCGCCACAAGTTCATCGATCTCGACGCGCTCATCTTCACCAACGTATCGCCGGAACACATCGAGTCTCACGGCTCGTATGAGAATTATGTCGACGCCAAAGTGAGTCTCGCTCGCGCGCTTGAGTGCGGCGCGGCAGATACACACACTATCATTGCAAACCGAGATGATGCACAAGCAGATAAGTTCCTCGCGGTGCGTGTCGGGACCAAGATCCCTTACTCGCTTAGCGAGGTTCGCCCTTATTCCACCAGTACCGAGGGCGGCACGCTAACCTTCCACGGTACCGAGATCCGCCTGAAGCTCCCGGGAGAATTCAATATTATGAACGCACTTGCGGCTGCCACCTTCGCCTACAGTCGCGGCATACCTGTCGAAGTAATAAAAAGTGCGCTCGAAAAGTTCGCTCTGGTGCCGGGCCGAATGGAGAAGATAGAAGCGGGACAAGATTTCACCGTCATCGTCGACTATGCGCACACGGCCGACTCGCTCGATAGAGCCTATGGCGTGTATGCGGGCATACCAATTATCGGCATCTTGGGCGGGACGGGCGGCGGGCGCGACGTTGCCAAGCGCAAGGTGATGGGCGAGGTGGCCGACAAGCACTGCGACTATATCATCCTCACCACTGAAGATCCGTATGACGAAAATCCGGAGGATATCGCCACTGATGTTGCGAGCGGAATTACGACTCACTCACACGAGTTCATCCTCGATCGCCGTCTCGCTATGCGCAAAGCGTTTCAGCTGGCAAAAAAAGGTTCGGTCGTCTTCATCACCGGCAAAGGTGCTGGGCCTTATATTATGGCGGCCAAGGGCGAGCGCATCCCCTGGAGTGACGCAGGAGTCGCTCACGAAGAACTTATGCGGCTCCGCGCGAATTAAGAGAGCGAGAGGAGGCCATCGGCCTCGGCGAGGAGCTCACCTACCCGCTCTGGCGGGAGATGGAGGATGTCGAGCAAGCGCCGATTGGCGATAATCTCATCGACCGCAATCACTTCATGCTCGATAAGGAGCCGTTTCTCGGAGGAAGAAAGACTGGTGAGCGCGGTAATCGGATAGACGCGAGCGCGGCTCATACGCGTAGCGAGACTCTCGCTTACTGGGTACCCCCAGCCAAGCAGTTCGACGCCCGCACATTCGGCGTAGGCGATAGCTTCGGAGGTGAACTTAGTATTGGTCACAAGGAGACCACGATCGATCGGACACTCGCGCGTGGTAGGGTCACAGGAGAAGATGTCATCGAAACGACTCTTTACATAAAGTGCGACCTTGAGGTCGGTCTTATAGCCCGGGTCGTTGTGATATTTCAGTTCGGCGGCGAGGAAGATGTTCTGTTCGGGATGTGAGGCATACACGTCGACTTCGTGAGAGACGCACTTCCCTTTGAGTATCTTGCGCGCTTCAACCTGCCACCCCTCTTTACTGAAGAGATGTGCGATAAAATCTTCAAATGGGTGACCGGTAGGACCGAGCTCGAGGAGCGCACGACGGAGCGCGTAGCGCGCGGCAACCGGACGTGTCTCTTTGCGTAGAAGCGAGAAGGCGCGGGTGTAAACCTCTTTAGAAGAAGCACCCTCGATTACTGTCTCGGTGACCATACGCGTGATGCGCTCGGCAGTGTGTTCGCCTGCACCAGAGCGCTCGAGCGAGGCGACGAGACGTGCAGGGTCGAAGACTTCTCGCGAGCCGTCTGCCTTGATGATAGTCGGTAGTGAAGTCATGAACCAATCGTTGCGTCGACGCCATTTACCGTTGCCGAGAGCGGCAACCCAGCGGGCGCTGCGAGTGTTGTCGAGAAGGTGCTTCGTGTAGGCAATTGAAGACATACATTGTCGTCAATCACGAATGTGACTGCGACCACGATGCCCGGTGTGCTCGAAGAGAGGCTTGCGTGCGCAGCCACTTGGGCGCACGCATTCGGAGCAGTAACGTTGCCGGTGATAGTGTGCACGCCTTTTTTGTAACCGTCATGGAGCGAGACAACAGGAATAACAGCCACCACCTTTTCAGACTCAACCGGCCGCGGGAGATCACGCGTGTGCGGTACCGAGAGTACAAAGCCGATAATGATGACACACCCAATAATCGCAGCGGCGATTGGCAAACGTCTTTGATTCATATCGCAATAATACCACCCCCAATAAGTATTTCTTTATCGTAAAAAACAATTGATTGTCCAGGTGCAGGCACTTCGGGAAGCGCCGTATCAGCGATGAATCGACTATTCTCAACACGCCCCGACACACGCGGTCCGCGATAGCGGTACTGTGCTTCAGTTGTGTGTGACGCATCACTAAACCAATTAGAATCGGTGAACATAACTTCGCACGCGCCCGGCGGACGTGTCTTCGCCACCGCGATTGTCTTCTGCTCGACATCTTTGCTCACCACATAGCCGCCCTCAACTCGCTGGCCTATGGTGTAAAGGATGGCGGGATTATCACTCCCGAACTCTTGCTCTAAGAATTCTCTCACCGAGACACTACCGAGGAAACAGACACCCTGACTATCACGCTTTTCTGCCACTGGCAGATTGAATTTCTTGGCGAGTGCGCGCACCGCACTCTTATCCATCTCCCCTACCGGAAAGAGTGTCGCGTCGAGGACCGCCTTGGGCACTGCCCAGAGGAAGTAGCTCTGATCCTTTTCTCCAGCGCGATAGTGTCCGGTCGCTATCGCGTCAGCGCCAGCCTCCATCGCGTAACGATAGAACGCACCGAACTTCACTTCCCGATTACACATCACGTCCGGATTCGGCGTGCGCCCTGCGCGGTACTCGCTCACGAGATAGTCGATAACGCTTTTCTTATACTCGGCGCTCGCGTCGAGCGTCTGAAACGGAATATGCAATCGCGCGGCCACACGCATCGCATCGCGCCGCTCACTGGCCCACGTGCAGGGCATCCCCGGTGGGTACCACCCCTTGATAAACACGCCGATCACCTTGGCTCCAGCCCTCTGCAGCAGCGCCGCTGACACAGCAGAGTCGACGCCCCCCGACAATCCTACAAATATCTTCTTTTCCCGAACATCATTCATTGCATCATCTAATCACGCTAAGTATAAAAAGAAAACTCGCCACATGGTTGCCCATGCGGCGAGGTCGCGATAAAGAACGAGGAAAACTACTTCTTGACCGTCGGCTTGGCCGGAGGAGCCTTTGCCGGTGTGGCCGGGGCTTCTTCTGGCGCTGCCGCAGCGTTACGGCGGGATTCCATCTTCATGTCGAGAGCAAGTGCTTTCAACGTGCCGACGGAAAGGGTCTCCATCATCGTTTGGGCGGCATTACCCCCGGAACTTCCGGAACCGCCCATCATGACTTCAGGTACCCATTTCTGCTTGCCGAACTCTTCGGCGAACTTGCCCATGACCTTTTCATAGGTTGTGAGCTTCTGTTCCAGTGCGCCGTTGGCCTGCATCACCTTCTGCCGATACGCGGCATCGCCTTCACCCTTCAGGATTTGTTGCTGCTTGTAATATTCGGCAGCGTCCCGTTGAAGCTTGGCAGTATCGCGATCTTTCTCGGCACCGGTAATTGCAACCGCCTTTTCTTGCTCGGCCAATGTTACTGCGGTCGCCTTAAGTGCCTCCTGCTTCCATTTGGCATCGGCGGCGGACTGCTTACCCTTCTCAACGGTGGTGAGTGTATCCTGCTCGGCCTTTCTCGCGGTTGAGATCGACGTTTGTACCGCCATCGCGAGTTCCTGCTGGGCACGGATTTGCTCTTCGACCTTGTCGTCGTACGGCAGACGCTTGATGGCAAAGTTGAATGCCTTGATGCCGAACTGCGTGAGCACGGACTGCTCCTGCCGTTCTGGTCTTCCGTCCTTGAGAACAAGTTCCACAACGGTCGCCGTCTTTTCCGTCCCTGTGATCGAGTCCTTGACATGCATCTCGCGCTGATGCGTTTTGTAGACGCCGTTTTGGATCTGGTCTTCGATGTAGTACAGGAGGTCGTTGCGTTTTTCTGCATACGATTCCCGCGACGACATCATCGGGCCAGAGAGGTAAACCGATTTCCCGGTCACTGTCTCGATCAGGGCACTTTGCACGGCCGCCTGGCTCTTGAACTTGGTGAAGATGGACGTCAAGTGATCATCGTCCAAAGGCATTTCGAATTGGACAGAGCCGCAAATGGTACCGTGGCCGCCGTCATTGAAGCGGACTTCGATACCATTGGTGCACTTGCCCTTCTTCTGGCCTTCTGGACTCATGTCGGGAGTGTCGAAGCTATAGATCGCCCGCTTCTTGAACACCACGATATTCCCCCAGTTTTGCCAGGCCCAAGTTTCGGTGCCCTTGTACCATGTGATATTTCCATCCCAGATCGACTGGATGCCAAGGATGTCATCGGCTTCTTTCGTTGCCACGACCCCACTGACCATGCGGCCGAAGATTATGACCGCTACGGCCACAAAAATCCACATGAGTTTCCCTCCCGAAGGAAGAAAGCCCTTGATGGTGCTCATCATTTCTTCACGATCACGTAGCATTTCCGTCTCCTTATTTGGATGGTGTTGCGGTTTGCGAAGCGGATCGCTGGAGCCGCTTCTTCTTTGCTGCCAGGGTGCGCTGAAGCTCATTTTCTTCCAGCGCCTCATTGGTCTGCTCGATTTCGTGCTTGATATCCGGCCGACGACGAAACATCGGAAAGACCGGTGTATTCTTCACGAGCGGCAAGACAATTTGCGAATAGACCAAGATGATGAGGAGGATGAGCAATCCTCCCTCGAAGAGCCACTGCAGAAGCTTGATCATTTTGATTCCCTTCCTTTCATTTCAAACAACAACCACAATAACCCTTGCGGTACGGGCTTACCGATAAAAGTAAGGCTAGGAGCGATGATAACACTTCATATTGCTGATGTCAATATGTACAGGTATCAATTTAATGGCTTAAATACTGGATGAAAATGAGGCACAAGTTACGGCAAATACTTGCGCTGGTTGAACTGGTGTCCGGCATAGGTGGTGGCGTAGTGCATCTGGTCGTCCTTGCCGGTGAGGTAGTAGAGATAGTTGGTCTTGGTCGGGTGTATCGCCGCGTCGAGCGCGTCTACTCCCGGATTGTCAATGGATGTGGGCGGGAGACCGATGTGCGTGTAAGTGTTGTAAGGCGAGTCGACTCGTAGATCGGCGGCGGAGGGCGAGTAGGTATCGCGATTGAAGATATAGCCAAAGACCGCGTCGACTTGGAGCGGCATCCCGAGCGCGAGACGGTTCCAGAGGATGCCTGCGACAATGCGGCGATTTACGTTCGTGCGCGCCTCCTTCTCGACGAGCGATGCCACAATCACGATATCAGAGAGCGAGTGTTTCGATACGGCAATATCATCCATAAAGGGATCAATCTTGGCGGTGAAGTTCGCACGCATCGTCGCCACAATCGACGCGGCAGTCGCTGAGGGGGTGAAGAAATAGGTGTCGGGGAAGAGGTACCCCTCATACGGTAATGCTTCTTTCATAAAATCTATAGCGGACACGCCCGGAAGCGCGGTTGCGACTTGCTCCGCCGCCTCGCGCACCGTCACTCCCTCGATGAAAGTGATGCGAGTTGGCGGGAGTCCATACGCACCGCGCAGGAGACGGTAGACAACGACAACGATGTTCTGTGGCGTGTCAAAGCGATACGCGCCTGCCTGCACAGTGCCACTTCCCTTCGACAAGCGTAGAGCGAGCCGGAGGACGAATGGATGCGCGATGATGTGCTCGTCGAAGAGCTTCTGCGCTATTTGGGGCGCCGACATACCTTGAGCAATCTCGACAATCTGCTCGTGCGGCAGTGGTGGTGGTGCGGACACAAGCAGGAGTCCGAAGAGGATAAAGGCGGCGAGTACAAAAGGTGCTATCCACGATATATATCGCTTGAAGAAATTCACCATACAGATTAGGTCGGCAAATCGAGTGGTGCTTCGCGTGTAGCCGAGTGGATACGAGTCAGTCCTGGTGCCTGAACCGACTGCGACGGGATGTGGAAGATGGTCGCGAGCTCTTCGGTGCTCATCACCATCAAGTCCTTCAAGTGGAGTCCGCCCTCGAAGAACGGGTCGTAGAAGAAGGCGCGTCGCCGATAGGCCTCGACAAGCTCCTTGCGGAAATGCTGCTTTTTCTTTTCCGCGCCGATTTCCCAAGGATAATCGTCGAATCGCTTCATCCATCCGGTCGAGTTGATGCCGTTCCATCCTTCTGAGGTGAAGGGTTTAAAGAGTGCGATGAGATGTGCAATCATTGGACCGTGGAATTTGTCGGGCTTCGCGAGGTAGATGCCTCGTCCGCCCACGTCAAACGCGAGCTTCCCTACGTTGCGCTCGATCGCGGCCATCCTCTCCATCTGCCCTTTTGTTGGATTCGGGAATCCGGGCCGTTCTTCTCCGGTGAAGATATCGGTGTACGAATCACGCGTTTTTGAACGGATGTCTTGGATAATCTCATCCGCCTCATCTTTCCAGGTATAGGGCTTGCCGGCCTTGTTCAGACGATTGCTCGAGATACTGCCGGGCGAGACGCCATAAATCTCTCCCTTGTGTGCACGAATAACGAGCTGCAGCCAGATATATTCCCCCTTCCCAACAGAGCTCATAAACTCGATGAGGTTTGCGAGCGGGTCAACCTGTTCCGGCTCCTTCTGCACCTTATCGAGCCCGTATTCTACGTACGTCTTAATCGGTAGGGGTACCGCCGCGGTGTGCTTGAAGTCGCAGCCCCAGACTTCCCACTCGGGAGCCTTTGCCGAGAGAAGCCGCGTGTAATCAGGCGCTTCGATTATCTGGATGCCCGGATACTGCGCATATAACTGACTCTCGACAATACGACGGAAGGCCGCACGGCCCCAGATGAAGAAATGCACCTGCCCTTCAAAGGAGGCAATCTCGAGAGAGAAGGATGGCCGGATGCCGCCCGTGAAGCGCGCCCACCAAGTCGCTTCGCCGCCGGTGAGGTGAATAGTGGTGAGGAAGGTTTCCATCGCGAGTGGCGTCTTGACCAAGTTGCGCGGCGGCCTGATCTCGAGAAGGATATATTTCTGAGCGGCGATAAACTCGGAGCGCTGGAGGATGTACCACATAATGAGTGCTCCGTTTACAAGGAGCATCGGGAGCCAGAGCGGCGCGAGGAAGAGTGCGATGGCGAGCGCGAACGCCACCACGCTCGGCATAATCAGGTACGCGAGCACAAGAGCCAGAATACCGGCGATAAAGACTGGCCATTTCTCAAAGCGGATACCGAGCTTGCCGGTAATCGTGTCCGCCACACTCTCCATTTGATGCAAGAA
Organism: bacterium; assembly: GCA_023267755.1. Taxonomy (GTDB): domain Bacteria; phylum Patescibacteriota; class Minisyncoccia; order Phycocordibacterales; family Phycocordibacteraceae; genus C7867-001. Next base: position 5,609 of record JAHFMR010000003.1, on the reverse strand, counting down.
CGGAATCATTATTCCCTAGTATAACAAAGAACAAGCTCTACTCGTCTCTTGACGAGTAGAGCTTGTTTATAGAAAGAAATTAGACGGCTGAGTAGCGTCCGTCCTTCATCCGCTTGAAGTAGCGCGAATCGTTCAGATTAACGAGGATAGTGTTGTCTTTGACGAAACGAGCGTGCTTCACATGCTTGATGATATCGTCCTTCTTCATCGGACCTTTCTCCTCGAGCATTTCGCGGATTACATCGCGCACAACGCCCGGCTTGTATCCCCACTCGGTGAGTGCGTAGAGACCGCGACCCACCAGGACAAAACGCGAGTCCTTGATTAACTCGTTGTGAGTTGTTGCGACGTGCGCCTTCTTAGAGAAGAGTGTGCTAATAGCCTTAGCCACTGCCGAGAAGTGCATCGGCTCACCGTGACGCTTGATAGCGAGATACGCGTAATCGCGGATGCCCTTAACGCGAATCGCGGGAGCGGTAGCACGACCCCACTCGGCAAGCGGATTACGGCCGATATGCTTAGAGAGTGAGAGCCAGCGCTTGAGGACCTCTTCGTTCTTATAGGCATCATTGACGTCTTTAAGCTCATCGAGGAATCGATCGAGAAGATCTGCCTCGGTGACGACCTCGTTATCTGGAAGGGACGCGTAGAGACGCGAGAGTGCGCTATGAATATTCTTTGCGGTGGTCGCGTCGACGTGCCAGCGTGAGATGAAATCGTTCGTCTCGCGCTCGCGGAAGAAGGCGGAGTCGAGTACAAGTAGAAAGCGGAAGCGGTTGCGAGCCTTCTCATCCTTACCGAGTGTGCGGAGGAGCTCCTCCTCGGGCACGACTGCACCGAGCGTATGAATCTGGCGTGCAATCTCTTCGAAGGCCGGCTTCGCCTCCTTGAAGGCCTTGCTCGCACGAATAGCATCGAGCCCGGCGGCCTCTATCTGACGGACGCGCTCACGGGTGATGTTCGAACGATCGCCGATAGCCTCGAGTGTCTCGCGCTCGGAGTCAGTACCGAGGCCGAAACGATGAATAAGCACCTCGCGGGCGCGCTCTGGTGAGGCAGCCAGAAGTCGTTTTACCAGGGTGGCACTGTCAAACGTAAAAGAGACCGTTGCCTTTGCCGCGCTACGCTTGGGTGCCGTCTTTGATACCTTGGTCATGTGGTGTAATTTATAACAAACGCCCTCTTATAAGTCAATATGGCCGGATTATACTACAAGATTGAGAATCTTGCCTGGCACATAAATCACCCGTTTCGGCTCTCCTGTACCAAGTGCCGTGGCCACCATGGAGATACCTCGCGCCACGGCGAGCACTTCTTCTTGTGTGCTGTCGCGGTAGAGCGTAATCGAGCCACGGCGCTTGCCGTTTATCTGGACGACAATCTCAGCAGTCGTGGCGGCCTCGAGTGCTACTGATGGCCACGACTGCTGATGGACGCTTCCCTCTCCCCCGAGAGTCTCCCAGAGGTGTTCGGCGAGGTGCGGAGCGAAGGGTGCGAGCATCACAATAAGATCTTTCAACGCCGACTGCGGCACTTCTGGCGCGCGTTCGAGATCGTTCAAAAGTGTCATCAACGCCGCCACTCCCGTGTTGAACTTAAAGCGATCACCGTCTTCGACAATCTTAGTGCTCGCACGTGCAAGCATCTGCTGTATCGCGCCTGGCACCTCACTTGGCGGTCGGACCGCCAAGTGCTTCTCCACGAGACGGACGATGCGGTCGAGGAATTTCTGCATCGCGGCGACACCATCGAGATTCCAAGGATAGCTCCCCGTCTCGTTGTAGGGACCGATGAAGGCAAGATAAACGCGCACTGCGTCAGCGCCATACTTCTGTACGAACTCATCCGGATTAATCACGTTCCCCTTCGACTTGCTCATTTTCTGACCGTCGGGGCCCATAATAAGACCACGATTGAAGCGCTCGTTGAAGGGCTCCTCTACTGGCACAAGCGCCAGATCATAGAGTGCCTTCATAAAGAAACGTGCGTAGAGGACATGCATCGTGGTGTGCTCGCTCCCGCCGGAATACCGATTGATCGGCAGCCACTTCTTCATGACTGAAGCATCGGAGAATTTATGTGCGTCTTTTGAGTCGAGGTAACGAAGGAAGTACCACGAAGAGTCGACAAAGGTGTCGAGAGTGTCATATTCGGGCGTCCATTCCTCACCGAAGATCTTGGTGACGCGTTCTTTAAGCTCTACAGAGGATGCTAGTGGTGACTTGGGCTCGCCTGTGGTGAGCGTAGTCGAACCAGTGGGGGTGAAATCGACATCGGTTGGTAGGAGCCAAGGCAGGTGCTCGGCGGGGACGACGTGCGGCTTCCCTTCTGGATCGTAGACGATGGGTATTGGGCAGCCCCAATAACGCTGGCGAGAGATGAGCCAATCGCGCAGGCGATACATCGTCGCCTTCTCGCCACCTGCAGCCGTAATGATATCGGTGAGTACTTCGTGATTGTCGCGGCCACTAAATTCGCCGGAGTTAGTAAGCACACCAGGGCCAGTGTAGGGCGTATCACCGTTTATAAACTGTTGCCATATGAACTTAATATCTGGTGCGGTGATAAATTCCGCGACTTCTTCGCGAGAGACCCACTCGAGATCGTGAATAGCTTTTTCTTCTTCTGGGATTTCTCCCCGTTCACCGTCAATAAGCTCCAAGTAGGCGCCTTGGAATTGTGCCCAGCGATTTACCTTTTTATTAACATGATAGAACTGCACACTAATCGAATCGCCAAGCTTCTTTACGAAACGCACGTTCTTGAAGCCAGTTTCTTCTTGAATCTCACGGATGCCAGCTACATCGATTGGCTCATCATCAAGACCGCCCGTAACAAAACCGCGCCACGGTACGCTCTTCCAGCGAACACAAAGAAACTTGTCTTCGTTCCAATGTTTAATCACACACGCAACTGCAGCACGCTTCTCGAAAGGTTCGTCGGGACGAATCGCATCAGCGCCCTCGGTGCAGACAAAAAGACGTTCAACGACCTGCTTCACCGGAAGCCTCATTTTCTGTGCAAACTCATAATCGCGTTCGTCGTGCGCGGGGACCGCCATCACCGCACCAGTGCCATAGGAGCCGAGCACATAGTCAGCGACGTAGATGGGTATCTCCTCCTTGGTCGCCGGATTTATCGCAGAGACTCCCTCCATCTTCACACCGGTCTTCTCCTTATTCTCACTGCGCTCGCGCTCGCTCTTGGTCTCGGTGGTCTTCACATAAGCCTCCACTTCTTTTTTATTAGAAACAGCTGTGAGCAGTGACGAGACGAGCGGGTGTTCGGGCGCGAGCACCACATAAGTCGCGCCATATACCGTATCAACGCGTGTGGTAAACACCTTAATCTTTTCCTCTCGCCCAAAGATGGGAAAATAGAGATACGCGCCCTCGCTCTTACCGATCCACGCGCGTTGTGCTTCCTTAATCTCCTCGCGCCACGGGAGTGCATCAAGGCCAGCGAGGAGTCGCTCGGCGTATTGGGTAATCTTGAAGAACCACTGGGTGAGCCGCTTCTCCACCACATCGGTACCACACCGCTCGCAGCAGCCATCAATCACTTGCTCATTGGCAAGGACAGTCTGATCCTTTGGGCACCACTTCACCGCCGCCTCACGATGTTCAGCGAGACCGTGTTCGAAGAGCTTGGTGAAGAGCCACTGCGTCCACTGATAGTAAGAAGGGTCACAGGCGACCACCTCTTTCGACCAATCAAACGAAGCACCCATACTCGCGAGCTGGCTGCGCATCCGCTCGATATTCTTATAGGTCCACTCCTTTGGATCGACGCCGTGTTTAATCGCGGCATTCTCTGCCGGCAAGCCGAAAGCATCGAAGCCGATCGGAAAGAGCACGTTCTTACCACGCGCACGTAAGAGACGCGCGTAGATATCGGTCACCGAAAAGGCGTACCAATGGCCGATGTGCAAATCGCCAGAGGGATATGGGAACTCGACAAGGAGGTAATAGGGCTCCTTTGTTTCATCCGCGAGATCGGCGCGATAGAGATCAAGTGCCGACCACTTTTCGTGCGCCTTCTTCTCGATGTCGGCGTGATCGTAGGCCATTTACTTGGTAAGCGGTGGGTAGAAGCTTGGGTCGATGGTGCGATCGAAGCACACGTTGCCGGCGCCATGCTCCCAATTGTCTGGGAGCGACTTATCGCCCATCGGAGATACTTGTGGCACCGACTGCTCAGTGATAGCCGCTGATGATCGACTTACGCGGCCGGGCATATTGAAGTCGGCACAGAGCTTGAAGGAGAGTGCACCGGTCGTTTGATACCCATATGACTGACGTGTCTGTGCGTCCATTGGTAATCCGGAAATTGATCCGTAAACACCGTACATAGAAGAAAGGTCGGTAAGTGCCGCTGGCAACTTCTGTTTCGCCTGATAGTACGAAGTAATCTGCGACTGCAGGCTCTGCAAGTCAGACACCTTCTGCGCGTCGAAGCGATAGAGGCGCGCCTGTGCAGGCGTCCCGACGATAAAGAAACCGGCGATTATCGTGGCGAGCGCTAAGATAGCGACACCAACTCCAACCATCCGCTTGCGTGCCGGAAACATCTCCCAATAGCCGCGCAGGTCAGCGATGAAATGCATAAATACCCCCGCTGCGATAAGGAAGATGATGAGTGCCTTCAGGAGGAAGGCTGTCGTGAGCGCTTCGCCATTGAGGAAGGTGGTGAGAAGAGTGATGAGGTCTACTGCGATGACGACACCGGCGACAAAGAGCGTCAGGATGAGCGCCCAACGACGCACCCAGATCTCCTTCCTTGAAGGGTCGCGAGAGATATCTCCGCGGATAATCTTCATCAAGAAAAGATAGAGCGGGAAGAGGACGATGATCGATGCCATCTCGGAGCTGATGCCGCTCTGATAGGGATCGATTGTGTAATACGCGAGAGGATCAAGAGGATTCGGGAATACGTAATTGATGTAATCGAACGTAAGGAGAATATAGGAGATGACGCTCCAGTAAAACGCGACTACGACTCCCGCCCACAAGAAAAAATCTTTTGGTGTTGTTTTTGGTTTGTCCATAGGCGCGTATTATACCACGCATCGGATGTAAGGAAAAACGAATTAACCGTGCAGGAAGACCATAACATCACCGTCTTGGACGACATATTCCTTCCCTTCCACACGCACTTGGCCCTTCTCCCGAGCAGCGGCATAGGAGCCGAGCTCGAGGAGTGTGTTCCACCCGATAACCTCGGCGCGGATAAACTTGGTCAAGAAGTCATTATGAATCGCCGAGCCAGCCACAGGCGCGGTGCTCCCCGCGGGGACCGTCCATGCGCGCGTCTCGTCGGTACCGGTGGTAAAGAAAGAGATCAGTCCGAGCGTCTGGTAGGCATTGCGGATAAGCTCGGCGAGACCGTCTTCAGAGACGCCGAGCTCCTGACGGAAGCTCTGGCGATCGTCGTCTGCGACATCGTTTAGCTCGCGCTCGGTCGCGGCGTCGAGGAAGAGGTGGTGCCCACCAAGACTCTTCACCAACTCATAGGCGCGCTCTGCGCGTCCGTCGGCGAGCTCGTCGAGATTGTGTCCGCCACTCTTCCTGTTGAAAGCGTAGAGAATTGGCTTCATCGTGAGGAGATTG
>JAHFMR010000009.1 GCA_023267755.1 bacterium | reverse complement strand
GAGTACCGTTTTCGGGATTCGCGCGAGCAGCGATGCGAGTGAGGCCTCGGCACGACGCGATGCGTATGCCTCGAGTGCTTCGCCGCCGGTATACATAAGGGCGACCACAGCCCCGGCGAGGTAAGACCCTGTGGCGAGTGCGAGCACCATCGCGAGGAAGGCGATATAGTCGAGCGCCCAGTCGCCCTCGCGCAGAGATCGATACGCAACGACGCATACATCAGCGATACCGATAATAATCGCGACGAGATAGAGGGCAGACAACATAGGAATAACGATAGTATATAGTATCTGGTATGGCACTCGATATACAGATTTTCTATGCGCTTAACAGTCTCGCGGGGCAGTCGCACTTGCTCGACGGGCTCATCATCTTTCTTGCGGTGTATCTAGCGTACGTGACGATTATCGCCTTGCTTGGGGTGGTCTTCTATTCGAATTATTCGAAACAGGAGAAATGGGAAGTGCTTATAGTCGCCGGTCTCGCGGGCATCGTTGCGCGCTTTGGCGTAGTGGAGATTATCCGCTTCTTCTACCACCATCCACGCCCCTTTACGGCACTACCTAGCGTGCACGCTCTTATTACCGATAGCGCGTGGTCGTTTCCATCAGGACACGCGACATTTTTCTTCGCACTCGCAACCGCCGTCTACCTCTACAATAAGAAGTGGGGGATTGGCTTCTTCACAGCGGCCACCCTTATCTCTCTCGGGCGCGTGATAGCTGGGGTCCACTACCCGTCAGACATCCTCGGCGGGGCGATTATCGGAGCGGTAGTTGCGTGGGTGACAGTGTGGACCGCTCGTCAGATTGTCGAAAAACAGCATCAGACATCTTGACAATAATAAGTCAATAGGGTAGTATAGGAATAACGAGGTAGTTACACGCTATTTCGATAACTTACATCAATGACCGTATTAGGAGCCCTTATGGGCTTTTTACTTTTATCCCACGGCGCACCTGCGCCCTCAAAGGCGGCGACCCCGTCGCTGCCGAGCTATGCCGTGACACTCACGGCCTATAACGCGGTCCCTGAGCAGACCGATGGCAACCCATTTGAGACCGCCAGCGGTGCGTACTCCAATCCGGAGATTGTCGCGGCGCGTTCTCAGGATCTCGCTGACGAGCTGCCATTCGGCACCATTATCGAGCTCGACGGCCCGGCTTCTGCACAGAATAACTGCGGCTACAGTGTCGTCGCTGCCCGCATCGGGTATCGAGTTATCGAGGACACAATGAATGCGCGCTACACCAGCCGCGTCGACGTACTCCTCGACGCGAAAGAGGACTACACTGCCGCGAACAAGGAGATGAAAAATGCCGCTGAAGTACTCGGCGTCTGTAAGGGGATGACTGTCCGCGTGGTGGGACACATCGAGGGGAATCGTCTCCCCAAGACACAAGCCGCTCTCGCGGCGCTCGTCGCGGGCGGTGCTACTCTCGCACTTAAGTAATTTCATATCGATAGCAAAACGCGCGCCGCTCCCGCGGCGCGCGTTTTACTATCCACCAAGTGATGAGTGGCGGGGCGAGAATCACGTATACTAGAAGCATATGCAATCAAGAAAGAATCTGGTCTTCGCGCTCGCTATCACCACTGCCGCCTCGGCATCTATTATGATGATCTCCGTCGCCTACCGAGCTGGCTATGCTGCCGGGAGCTCTTCCGAAACAGTTTCTGTAACAGGAGCGGCTGAATCACTCCCCACTGTCGAAGAGGCTCGGACGATGCTGGCGAAGGTGACGAATATCACCGGCACAACGATAACCGCCAATTCTCTCCTCGTTGGCTCGAAGGCGCAGCTCGCTACGACAGAAGTGGTTACCACCGGTACGACATCCTTTGTGCGCTCAATACCCAAGGATCAGAAGACGCTGCAGGCTGAGTTGGATGCTTTTCGAGAGAAGATGAAGCAACCGAGTACGGCGACCAGCACACCGCTCCTGCCACCGCTTCCATTCGTCATCGAGAACATCTCTCTTGCTGATATTCATACGAGCGACGTTATTTTTGTCACCTCCGCAGACAAGATTCTTCCAGGGCAACCAATAACCGCTACGAAGATTCTCGTCGAGTCAGCTCCCGCGGAAAAGAGATAACGCATGGACAGAACTTCTCTGCGACGCTCCCTCCTCATACTCGCTCTGCTCTCCTTGCCGCAGGCTTCTCTTGCCTCTGGCTGCAACCCAGCGCCTGGCGAGGGCTTCTCCTGCAGCACTCCCGGAACATACATGTATAGCGTCGGTGCGTATAAGAATGTACACGTCAAAGCGATTGGCGGTGGCGGGGGTGGAGGCGGCGGGACGTCGGGGACGAATGGCTGGCCAGTGGGCGGCGCTGGCGGCGGCGGCGGTGCCGGCACCGAAGTCTCCGGCACCTACGACGTCTATCCAGGAGGGACGCTCAGTATCTCCATCGGTCAGAATTGCAATCCAACATTTAATTACTATGCTACAGGAGGGGGAAATTGTGGGGGCGCGCGAGGTATCGCCGGAGATGAGCTCAACATCCCCGTCGGACTTCAAGGACTTCCTGGATTCCCTACGATGGTGGCAGGATTTCTCTCGTCTCCTTATTATCTTTCAGCTTCTGGTGGGGGGGGAGGACAGCCAGGAATGGGGGGGCTGTTTACTTCAGTTTCGTATTTTGTAGACGTATTAACGAATAAGACTAGGAATGGTATCTATCTGGTTTCACCCTACGGGGTAGGGTTTCCTTTGGGTTTTTATTATTATGTGTGCTACATCGATGATTTTGGCGGAAGTTGTTCAACAGTCCCAGTTGAGGGTTATGTTTATGACCCCAATTATTTTCCTGCCTCTGGAGCGGGAGGGAGTATCGGCGGGGGCCATGGCATTGGTCCTGATTATGATCCTAATTGTTTTGTTCTTTGTGGCAGCAATGGGTGGAGCTATGGCGGCAAAGGGGGTAGCTCGAGCGCGGGAACAGGTGGTGCAGGCGGAGGAATCTATAAAGGCACCTATGCAGGAACCGGAGGGATAGGTGCCGGTGGCGGTGGCGGCGGATCTTCTGGATACAATCCAAATGATAGCGTAAGCTTCCCTGGCGCAGGCGGCCCCGGCTACGTCTCCATCACCAGCGGAGACGCCTGCTCTATCAATTTCGGCACATACTGCACCTCAACCACGAACGCCTGCGGCGCCACCACCTACGGCACTATCCTCTGTGACGGTTCCTGCTCTGCTACGTCAGCTAATCCAACCGGCTATGGCACCACTTGTTCTCTCACATCTCTCCCAAACGCCTGCGGCCAGACCACCACTACGACCACCGGTACTATTGGTTGCGATAGTATCTCCTGCACCGGCACCCCTCCTGTCACCCCACCAGTCACTACTCCTAACAACGCGATATACAATGCCTCTTGCTCCGTCACCAATGCGTGCGGCACCAACTCCGGCACCATCACCTGCGCTGGTACCTGTAGTGCACTGACACCATACATCCCGCCAAACTACGGCACCGCCTGCACCATCACCTCACCTGCGAACGGCTGCGGTATGACCACCACCGCAACAGGCACCTACAACTGCTCTGGCGTCTGTGCGCCTACCCCTCCCGCTCCTACACCATCCGCCCCTCTAAACACACTCTGCGCCCCTCCTCCAGCGCCCACCATCTCCGGCCCCTATCAAAATGGCCCATCCATCATCAACCCCGCTTATGCCTATGATCCGCTCGGCTACCAAGTCTTCGCCCAGGCCACGAGCCCCTATGCCACTAATCCCGCAGTGGATTCGCATCTCACCTACTACTTCGAGTATTCAACCGACGGAGTGAGCTGGACGAGAGGGGACTGGGCGGGGCAGAAGAGATAATAAAATGTGTATAGCCCCATATCACGAAGAAGGGGAGGGTATACTAAAGAGTACAATGTCCCGCTGCTCCCGAGCGTTGAAGGGTTTCTTTGTGGCGCTATTTTTCTTAGCGCTGTTTGCGGGGGCTCCAGGAGCGCTCGCAGCGCACCCGAATGTCGCGACGCCTTATAACGCCACGTGGGCAATTTCCGGATCGGAGTGGGGAGGCATCACGCACTTTATCTATACCAGTCCGTTTGTCGATTCTACACCCGGCACGTACTACGTCCGTGCGTGGGCTGTTGATGCTCGCGGCAACTGGTCGATTAGTCCCTCCGCCACTCTTCCGGTTACCCTCGCTTTTCCGTCTATCCAGGCCACGTGCGTTGTTGATCCAACTTCAGGGCTTACGACCGATACTTTCACCTGGAGACCGCTCAATGTGAGCGGGGGTTCCGGTTCTTATTCCTATACTTTTAGCGGTGGTCCGACCATCGCCGACGGGCTCTCTTACGGCTCGCCCGGCACTCCCACCTACCTTATCGGCGCTACCTCCATTTCTAAAACGTATTCTACTGCCGGTACTAAGACCGCTACAGTCACTGTCACCTCAGGAGGCGCCTCACAGGATTTCCCCTGTCCCGATGTGGTTGTCGGCACTCCGGCTCCAGATCTGACCGCGAACAGTACCAGCATCTCACTTCAAAATGGCAGTCTGGCAGCGGTCAGTACGACCGATACTTCTACCTCGATGCATTTTGCGGCAAACATAACTAATATCGGTACCGCGAGCGCATCGAATTTCCCCAATGTGTTCCAGGTACAGAAGGCCGATGCTAGCGATCCGAGCGGATATGTCACAATCGAGCGGGTACTGCCGTATGGCAATCCGATGGGTACGGTTGCTGCAATGGCGACTCAAGGCATCGCGAAGAGTTCTTACCTCTTCACCACCACCGGCACCTACCGTGTCCGCGCGTGCGCAGGTATGGATACGAGCGGAAATATTGTTGTCACGAATGAATCGAACACGAACAATAACTGCGACACGTGGCAGGACATTACCGTATCTCCTCCGCCACAGCCATCAGGCACCCTCACCGTCCCCACCAGCTGCACCGTCTCCGCCAATGCTTCCACCTGTGTCGTCTCGGCTTCTTGGACCACCGCGAACGTTACCGGAGCGTATCTGTACGACGCCAATGTGGGCACCACTACCTGGACCGGAAACAATTCAATAACACCTAAACAAGTCTATGTCGCTTATGGCGGCACCACATTCAATTTGAAGAACGGCGATGGTACCGTGCTCAATACCAAGACCGTCGCTGCCGCCTGTGCTCTTGGCAGTACGTGGAACGGCACAAAGTGTCTCGCAAACGTTTCTATCGGAGCTTTTTCTCCGACTTCCGCATCAGTCACCAGCGGAGGGAGCACTATGCTCAACTGGAGCGGGGTTACCGGCGGCGGCACGATTACCTGCACTATTGATAACGGCGTGGGCGCCGCGACTCCTGTGGCAAGCGGCTCTAAGAGCACCGGTGTTCTTACTACCGGAAAGACGTTTACACTCACGTGTAGCAATGCGGTGTCAACGGCTTCAAAGTCAGCAACGGTTACGGTCGGTGCACCGCCGGTAAACGGTGCATGCAGTGTCTCTCATTACGCTTGTTCCAGCGGAAACTCGATTAATAATGCTGAAGGAACAGATGCCTATACTTGGTCTTGTCGGGGAATTAATGGAGGTACAGACGACGCCTGTTCAGAGTCAAAGAATGTCACTACCAATACCCCAAGAGGCGCACTTATTATCCCTGACTGCACTATCAGCGTCGGCGCGAGCACATGCATCTCTGAGGCTTCGTGGGATCTCACCAACACCACCGATGCGTACCTATTTGACGCAAATCCTTATGGCAGCGGCACTCTCTATGGGAAAGGGGTCGGGTATATCCCTGGCATCCCGAGTTGGAATGGGACATTGTCAGATGGGCATATCGACCCGCCGGTATATGTCGCGTATCCTTCAACTGCTTTCAACCTCAATAATGGTGATGGCACCACGCTTGCCTCACAAACCGTCTTGGCGGGGTGTGCGCCTGGGAGTACGTGGAACGGTTCAGTGTGTGTAGCAGATGTGTATGCCTGTACAGGCGCTGTCCCCGCTAATGCGAGCGCGTATCCGGCCCCTGACAATACAGGACTCACACAAAACACGGCCTATGCCTATGCTGTTACGAATACGGCCAATAAATGTGAATTCAAGTGCAATAGTTCTTATACGTGGAATGGTAGCGCCTGTGTCGCCAACGCACTCAACGTTTCTTGCGTGGGTTCGCCCAGCAATCCATATATCGGACAGCAGGTTACGTGGACGTCATCTGTCGCTGGAGGCTCAGGATTGTATACCTATTCCTGGAGCGGTGAGGAGGCACTCTCGGGCAGTACTGCCACGCTGCATAAGACGTATGTCTCTGCGGGAGTTAAACACGCTGTTGTTTTGATTACTGATACGACAACTGGCGCCACTGGCTCGGTGAGCTGCACCACCGGTGTAGCACAGCCAAATGGTCCGTCAATTACCAGTACAGGTGGTGTTGGCGTTAGTGTAGGGTCTTGTGTCGCAACCCTCACAGCCAATCCAAGCTCAGTTGAACAAGGGAATGGCACCAGCTTTACCTGGAGCGTAACGGGAGGGTCTCTCTGTGCCTCATCTTGTTCAGGGTCTGGATTTGATACTGGCGGTAATATCTCGGGAACTGGCATTCCTAATAATGACGTGTCGCTCCCACAGTCGCCCTCTTCCTCGTACGCACTCACTTGCGTCGCTGGTACGTACGGTCCGCCAGCGCCAGTGACCACAACGGTCACGGTTACTATCCCAGCTCCTGTTGTTACGGTGAACAACCAGTCGCCAGGAAGCGGAAATGTCACCAATGGACCAACCGGATCGAGTACGAACGGCGCTGTTCTCGTGGACCCCTCGGTTCCAAACAATGTTGTCATCGCGTGGGCGCCCCCTGTTGTGTATTCAAGATTCGGCTACACGTGCACCGCATATAAGAACGGAGTCGCTTGGAACCCTCCCAACTTGAATTCTTCAGGTACGACCGATACCGTCACCACCAAGACTACGTATATGGTCGATTGTGAGAACAACACCACACATAAGCACTCAACCACCACGATCCTCGTAAACGTGCTACTGAATTATCAGGAATTCTAAACAGATATATGAAGCGATTGACGCGCGAGGAATCGGGACTCACGCGTGAGGAGTATACGATGCTCGCGCGTCTCACGACACCTACCAAGATTCAAGGTTTTCTCGACACGCTCGCGTTCAATTGGGAGAAGGGGGGAGACACTCACCGCTCTCCGCGCAGCGTCCTCGCCACGCGGAGAGCGCATTGCATCGAGGGGGCGCTCCTTGCCGCTACTGCGCTCTGGATAGCCGGTGAACCGCCGCTCATTATGAATCTCTCTCCACAGGCGGGAAGGGGAGACTTTGACCACGTTGTTGCGCTCTTCAAGCGGGGTGGACGATATGGCGCAATAAGCAAGACGAATCACGCGGTGCTTCGGTTCCGCGATCCGGTCTATCGCACGCCGCGCGAGCTTGCGCTCTCTTACTTCCACGAATGGTTCTTGCCGAAGACGGGCGAGAAGGTGCTTGAGTGCTACAGTAAGCCGCTCGATTTGTGTAAGCGCTTCGGGACAGCGTGGATTACTGCCGAGAACGATCTCTGGGAAGTCGCCGACGCACTCGACGCAACACCGCACTACGATCTCGTGCCGAAAGGGAATTGGCGCTTTGTGCGCAATGCGGATGCGATGGAGCTTGCTGCCGGGTCAGTTGCCGAATGGAAGAAACACCACCCAGGTACCTGATAGTATTCTTGGCACACATAAGACGGACGTGTTATAAAAAACATATCAGTATGACAAAAAAGAAATCACTATGTCCCGATGGAGTTCGGGTAGGGAGGTCGAGCGCGGGGCTCGGCCTCTTCGCGACGCGCGCATACAAGAAGGGCGAGCGCATCATCGAATATTTCGGACGACAGGTTAGAGGAGAAGAGGAATACTCTAGCAAGAGTAAATACCTCTTTGAAGTGAATAGCCGCAAAACGATCGACGGGACTCAGCGTGATAATTTCGCTCGTTATGTTAATCACTCCTGCAAGCCAAATTGCGAGCCGGAAATAGTGCGTGGGCGGGTCTTTATTGAGGCAATCAAAGGTATCAAAGTAGGCGAGGAGTTTACCTACGACTACGGCGAGGAATATTTCAACGAGCATATCAGACCGTACGGTTGCCGCTGTGCGAAGAAGCACTAACTGAGGATATGTTCCTAGTCCGAGATCTGTTTGGACCCCGATACCTACACTCCTTTATTACTGCGCTTCTCCTGCTCGGACTCGCGTACGTGTGCGAACACTTCGCCAATCTCTACGAGCTCGCGTATTCAATACGTCCGACCTCAATTTACGTCGGCGACATGGTGCTCGATAATTTGCCGATACTGAACCTCAATCTAGTTATCATCGAGGGCGCGCTCATAAGTATCATCGCGAGCGTAGCATTCGTCTTCTCACGACCGCGCTACGTCATCTTCTTCCTCAAGGCGCTCGCGCTCTTTATTATAGTGCGTGCGTTCTTTGTGTCGCTCACGCACGTCGGCATCTATCCAGGCACAGCCGATCCCGGATTCGGTTTTTTCAGTACGGTGTACACCTATCTTAATTTTCAGACGGGATTCTTTTTCTCCGGACATACCGGACTCCCATTTCTGATGGCGCTCATCTTCTGGCAGGAGCCGCGCGTGCGCGTAGCGTTCCTAACGCTCTCGTGCACCTTCGGTATCGCCGTGCTCTTGGCACACGTGCACTATTCAATCGATGTGTTTGCTGCGCCCTTTATGACGTATAGCATTTTTGTCATCGCGAGATATCTTTTCAAAGAAGACTACGAGCTTATCCAAGCGGCCTAGGAGGTATGATATACTCGCTTTATAAAAGAGTTGTATAATCGATTCAAAATGGATACCAAAGAAATGCACGGGCACGAGGGATGTGAGATGTGCGGGCGGGGTATGGGGATGAAGTGCTGCGGACACGGACACTGGATGCATATCATCGTTAAGATTTTCGTCGCGGTGTTCATCTTCTGGTGCGGGGTCCAGTTTGGCGAATTGAAGGGAGCTCTACACAATCGATACCCGCAGCAGTATGGGAACTATGGCTATGGGATGATGAGCGGTTGGGCCGGACAGTCGCTTCAATAATCATTTGGACACATAAAAAGCCGCCCGAGAGGGCGGCTTTTTATTTCCCCCGGCCGTAATGTTGTTTTAGGAGCGCAACGTGCTCGGCGTACGTATCAGAACAGTGGAATTGCTTTTGTGCGTCGTGGAAATAGAAGAGACAAGAAGTGCTTTTCGGGTTGAGGGCGGCGAGAATAGCGGCAACTGAAGGGTTAGCTATCGGGGTGGGTGGGAGCCCAGGGTGCAGATAGGTGTTATAGGGCGACGCGCGGAATTGATCTCTCGGGACCACCCCCGGCCACCAGCTTATTGCGGCGGGCGTATTCGCCTTGGCGTACTGGAGAGTCGCATCTATTTGGAGGCGCATATTGACGAAGAGTCGATTCCAGATAATGCCAGAGATGAGGCGCATATCGTCCGGCCCGCCCGCCTCGCGTTCTATGAGCGAGGCGATCGTGATCGCCTGATCGAGCGGTACTGCCTCGGCAGTGGTTGTCCCGTAGTGGTCGAGAATATCAGCAGTAAAACGTTTAGCAATAAGGGCGCGAGCCGCTTGGGGCGTGGTATCTCCGGCGACCGAGTAGACACCTGGCGCAAACGATCCCTCTAAGAACGGCACAGGCGTATCAGGGGACGATGCATTCAAGAATTCCTTTTGTTGTTTAGCATTCCAATTAAGAGCACGGGTGAAGACGAGTGCCACTTGCTCCTTGCGCATCCCGGGAGTAACCGAGACGAGTCGGTTATCGCCGATAGTGACCGCGGCGAGGCTCTGGTACCACGAAGCATCAGAGACAGTAACGGCGATCCAGGTAAACACCATATTGAAGATGTTGCTCGCATTTCCTGCAGCCGCTTGGAATGGAGAGTTCGGATTGTCGAGGAAGATATTTACCCGCGGATCTTCTGCGATGACTTTATTCTGGGGGTCGACGGTCACCGGAAACTGGTCGGACATAGCGAGGAAGTCCTGATTCTGACGATGTTCGGTAGTGAAGATGAGGATAGAAGGGAGGGAGAGGGTAACACCTCCAATGACGACAATAATCGCCAGGGTCCATACGCCTCTTTTTATCCACACGGGAGGAATGCGCTGCATAATGCTCGTATTGTACCAAATTTGTCTAAATAGAGCATATATGCTATATTATAAATAACAGGCGGACACAGGGACCTCGGGTCCTTTTTCGTTTGTTTCGATAAACGTTCTTTCGGGAGGATATCAGTTGGCACACAGAGATCAGTTTCAAGAAAAGAAGGCGGAGTACGAACGCAGGAAAGCCCTCGAACATGCTGAACAGGCATTCGAGCAGGCAGCAGAAGAAGGCCTGCATGTCGACGGGTTCCACGAGACAACGAGGACCTATCTGGACCTCAAATAATCCGAAGAAAG
This sequence comes from bacterium, assembly GCA_023267755.1. Lineage (GTDB taxonomy): Bacteria > Patescibacteriota > Minisyncoccia > Phycocordibacterales > Phycocordibacteraceae > C7867-001. The sequence continues at coordinate 9,319 of JAHFMR010000009.1, read as the reverse complement.
GAGAAAAACAAAACGGGACGGCCACACGGTCGTCCCTTTTTATTTTGCGTTAAGAGCTTTGCGGGTTGCGGGGCCTACACTTCCGACAGGAGAGAGCTTGTGTTGTGTCTGATACTTCTTAACTGCGGTGACAGTTGCAGGCCCGTAGTAGCCGGTCGGGTTGATAGCGAGGAAGCCGAGTGACACCAGCCGCTTCTGGAGCTCGGTGACTGCTGTGCCGCGCGAACCGAGCGTGAGGGCAGTAGTGAACAGGTAAGAAGAGGTTGGGTGCGCGGCCGGTGGTGTGGGAGCCACTGTAGAGACGGCAGATGTTACTGCGACGGGGGCGACGACAGCAAGAGAGATCGTGTTGGAAGCGCTGTTTCCGGCGGCATCGGTGACACGCACGGTAATCGTATGGACGCCGATATCGGTGGTGCTCGCTGTCCAACTGAAGAGTCCGGTGGCAGCAGTAATCGCACTCGCCGAGAGAGTCGTCGTGCCGCTGTAGACATCGCTCACGCTATAGACCGGCGTAGGCAGAGTGCTGGTCGCGGTGAAGGTGAGTGGCTTGCCTGCCGGTACCGAGCCAGAGGGAGTTACTGATTGGATTGTTACACTCGGCACGAAGACGAAGATAGATTGGGTGATGGTCCCTTGGTGGCCGTATATATCGGAGGCGGTGAAGGTGAGTGTGTGGGTGCCTACGTCCGAGGTAGCTGGTGTCCAAGTGAAGAGACCTGTGGAATTAATCGTGGCTGCTGAGACGGTGCTCTGCCAGGCAGAGTCGAAGACGTAGAAGACAGGGCTTTGGAATCCTGGCGCGAGCACCTTCAGACTCACCGGGTGCCCCGCGCCCACGAGCGTGCCTGGGGTAAGCTGGGTCACGAGGAGATTATTGTTTTTTACCAGAATAGAGACGGTCGTCGAGGCATTGTGACTCGAGGTGTCGGTTACCGAGACGAGGAGCGAGTGCCACCCGGCGTCGTAGATGGTTGGCGTCCAGCTGAAGTCGCCAATAGCGTCGATGTGTCCACTTGTCCCGCCAGACGTTGGGGTGGAGTCGGTCACCGAGTAGGTGGGGTTGATGAAGCCCTGCGCCGCAGCGACGAAGGTGAGAGTGGAGCTGGCCTCGACAGCCGTGCCGGGTGTAAGCGATTGGATAGAAACAGAAGCAGTGTCCGCATGCGCGAGAGTGGCAGGGAGCAGAACTAGCAGAGAGATAAAAAGGAGTCTAGAAGGGAAGTGGGGCATCATTTTCTTATAGTATAGCGGACGCTCTCTCTAGGACGCGCTTCTTTATATCGGTCGTCGAGTAGTCGTGAGCGCGTTCGTGATAATAAACACTCTCAGCAAATTCTTCTCCGGTGGCGTGCTTGTCGCGCCAATCGCTTCCCAAGATACGTATGTGCGGACCAAAGTTCTTTATAATCTCAAGGAGATTTTCCTCGGTGTCATATTCAAAAATCTTATCGACATACTTGATGCCCTCGAGGATAGTCCGCCGTTCTGCCAGAGAGAGGATCGGCGGCGCCTTCTTCTTGCCTCGATACGAGGCGGGGGTGATTGATGGATCAATCTGGAGCCCCGCTACCAGGACATCGCAATGTGCCTTTGCATCTTTGAGCATAAGCACGTGGCCTGCGTGGAGCAGGTCGAAGGCGCTACAGACCAAACCGACTTTCATACGGCTAGTATAACCGATTGAGTATTTCTGGCCTATTCATCACGGTAATGGTTATTTGCAACACCGTCGCGAAGGAGACCCAGAGGAGATACGGGATGTTAGAAAGAGCGATCCATTTTATTTCTGGATAGATGGCGAGCAGCGCTCAGATGAGTGTGCCGAGAACGAGAATGATGTCGATCGAGGCAAGAAGATTATTTTTAAGACCAAATTGGAGCGGTGTGAAAGCAAAATTAAAAATGAGGTTGAGGGCAAAGGGCAGAGCAATCATCCACGACAATTCTTTGGTAAACGCTTTGTAAAACACCGTGCCGTACGTCACGGCGATAATCGCATAGAGTATTGTCCATACCGGCCCGAAGAGCCAGGAGGGTGGTGCCCAGGAGGGCTTAAGTAAAGTTGAATACCAGGTATAAGTATTGTTCATATAGGATTTTATGTCTCGAGTCTTTTTCTTAATTCATCTATAACAGCTTTCTTTCAGTATCTCATGGAATACCAACCTAACCTACTGTGGGCTCCGCGGGTAGGATTCGAACCTACGACCAACTCGTTAACAGCGAGCCGCTCTACCACTGAGCTACCGCGGAATGAACATATCTCCCGAAGGAGATGCGAGTATTCTATCTGAAAAATAGCTCGATGCAATGGGAGAGCTTTTTATCAACGTGGTAGCATAGGGATATGGAAGAGAAATGGGACACAGGATTTCAGTCGTTTCTCGGCAATCTCGAGCACGACGCGCATATCGACAAAAAAGAATCTCCTCGCGAGCACGCCGAGCGGCTGCTTGGAGAGGTGCGCGAACACCTGGATGCGGGTATTCAGAGTCGTGAAGAAGAGACGGCGCTCCGCGCCAAGCTCGCTATCGCGCTCGAGGTCGCCACAGACGCTGCAGACGCGACACTCCTTACAGAAGCGAGGGCGATACAAGCCGATATCGATGAACGGTATGCATAGTCATAGTCCCGAGAGCGGTGAGCACCAGCACGAAGCGGCTCCCTCGCGCGCGATCGAGATTGCTGGGATGGGGGACTACACACGCATCCTCGAGATGCTACGCGCCGAGGGGCTGCTTGAAAGAGAGGTGGAGCGGGTGCGACGCGAGTACTCCCTCGACGAGATAGGGTTCGTGACCGATCGCGATCGCGAATTGTTCACGGTCATCGATCTCTATGATCCGGGCACCGCACGACACTGTCGCGAGACCTATAGGATAGGGAAGGAGAAGATGGAGAAAGAGATCGTGCCGGGCGTCTCGTTCGAGCGCCTCTTACGACAGAAGGAGAACATACGGCTGGAGCAGTTCTATCGCGCGTGTCTCCTGCACGATATCGGTAAGGTGAGCGTGCCGCGCGCGGTAATCCGGCATCATATGGGCGATAACGCGATGCTCGGATGCCTGCACCCCATCTACCACCAGCTCTATCTCGCCAACAAGATACCCGCGTCTCTCGGCCTCGCTGAAGACGCGACCGACGACGTTATCGACGAAGCGCTGAGAACGCATCACGCGCGGGCTATCTACTTCGTCCCGGCGAAGGAGGTGCTCTCTCCCGAAGCGCTCGCCGAAGTCCGGCACTACGGGTTCACTGGCGAAGAGACGATGATGGAGATTATCCAGACGCACGAGGCGAGCTCGGGGAGGATCCTCGCCGGCGAAGGGTTCTCTATCGAATCAGACTTGGCCGCGCATCACCACAATTACAGCAACGAGCCACTCGTCCACCCGATCGCTACCGGCGCGCTCCACCTGAGCGTGGATGCCGCGGATGTGGCCAAGGATATGCTCCATATGGCCGATGTGACCCAGGCGCTCTCTTCTCCCGAACGGCAGTATCTCGACGTGTTCGGTATGCCTAAAGCGATGAAGACGATTGTAGAACACGCCGAGGAGGGGAAGATTGCGGCGTACGCGGCGTATCTGTGGCTCCTCGATGACCTCGCGAAGTATGAGGCGCAGCGGGGCACAGAGGGACAAGCTGAGCCGAGTGATGACATCAAGAATAATCTCGCTGACGTCCGCGCCTTCCTCGAGAAGATGCGAGAGCAGCTGAGTGGCGAGTCAGGTGTCGAACAAAAATAAATAACCTATGCTTACTCTTTATGTAAAAACTGGCTGTCCGTTTTGCCACAAAGTACTTGATACAGGAAGGGAACTCGATGTCTCGTTTGAGGAGAAGAATATTGTAGATGACACAGTCGCAGCCGAGCTGGTGGCGCGCGGCGGTAAGCGGCAGGTGCCCTACCTCGTCGACAGCGAGCGCGGCGTCGAGATGTACGAGTCGGCAGATATCGACACGTATCTCCGAGAACACTACGCGAAGCAATAAACGCGGGTTGTATTCCTGTAGAAGTGCGGTACGCTTCTGCACAGAACCTTGTCGCGGGGTGCGCGACGTTGACATTGGGAGTATGGGACCATGGTAGATATAACAGGAAAACAAGATCGGGGTGTTCAGGCGGGCGCACCAGAAACAAGGGAACGTGTGTGTCTTGTCCAGGCATTCCGCAAGGTCAAGATTGGTGAAAAATGCACAGTCCACTTCCTAGGCCACTGCAACATGGAAACAAACGATTTCCATCGCCGTTGCCATGGTATGAAGGCTATTGTCGTCGGCCTCGGTAATGTTGGTGTCGACATCAAAATGGAAGAAGGTCTCGCAAAGGGTGAAGTGTATGTCAGCGTACGACCTGGTGTCCTTGTCTTCGACGGCGCCCTCCACCTCGACTCTCCCGATGCCGAATTTTGTGGCGAAGAATACTACGCATGACGTGAAAGGGCCCCTCGGGGATTACTGCAGCCGCACGAGTGCGGCTGTTACTTTTATACGTGGGTGCAGTACGATGGGGGTATGTATCTGAAAGTCTTCGTCACGCCAGGGGCGAATAAGGAAAAAGTGGAAGAAAAGGGCGAGACGCTTATTATCGCTGTGCGGGAGCCGGCGATGGGGAATAGGGCGAATGAGCGTGTGCGCGAGCTCGTGGCCCTCCGACTCGGGCTATCCCTTGAGAAGGTGCGCATACTGACAGGACACCGTTCTCGAGGTAAAATGATCAGTATTACCGACTAATCTTCCGCCCATGAACATCACTATCAAGGCAACGAAGTATCAACTCTCTCCCGCCACTGAAGCATTGATAGAAGAGAAGCTCGCTGCGCCACTGCGTCTCCTCGGAGAGGAGGGTGACCGAGCACAGCTCGAGATAGAGATAGAAGAGGCGCCTGCCGAAGGGCGCTCATCAGAGCCCTGTCGTCTTGTCGCCCGGCTTATTATCGACGGAGACGTGTATCACGCAGAAGCGGTGAAGCCCACTCCCGAGTCTGCCGCAGACCGAGTCCGGAGCGAGCTCGAGGCCGAGATCCGTCACTCACGCGGCCGTGCCCGTAAGCTCTGGAAGCGTGGCCGCACCGCGATTAAGCAGATGCTCCGCCTCGGCTAGGCGACGTAGGCGACTTCACGTTTCCCCTCGGGGATGACGCGTAACACGCGGAATGTGCCCTTGGCACATTCCGCGCTTGTTATCTTCATCCGCTTCCCATCTTGTATAAAATAGGTGCCGATACTGTCGGCATAGGCCCGATACTTGTTCCAATTCTCTGCGGCTGACGCAGTAAGATCAAGAAGACCATCCTCTTTCTTAATCTTGTAAGCGCGCGTGGCGAGGGAGGCGTCTTGGGCTATCGGGGCTACTTCTCCGCGCTCAAATGCCGGGAGCGTGTCGACAAGGAGGGCGGCACCCATATGGATTAATCGCGGGCGCAGCTCGCGCGCAGTCTCTGTGGGCGCGATAGGGGTCGACTCCTGGGCGATAATATCGCCGGCGTCCAGCTCTCTGACCATCTGCTGTATCGTGACGCCAGTCTCGGTGTCGCCAGCGAGCAGTGCTGTCTCGAGCGGGGTAGCACCGCGATACTTCGGGAGGAGAGAATAGTGCACATTTAACACTCCCTTCGGGAAGGCATTGATGAGCTCCTCAGGGAATAGCTTGCCGTAGGCGACGACGACTGCGTAGTCGCATCCGAGCGCACTAATCGTATTAAGAGTCTCTGGGTCGAGCTTCTCGGGTGTGAGCACAGGGATGTTTTCTGCGAGCGCCAGTGTCTTAGCTGGTGAGGGGGTGAGCACCAGGCCACGTCCTCGGGGAGCATCAGGCGAGGTGACGACGACCTTCGGGATAAAACCGTGCTCGATAAGCATCGCGAGTGTCTCACTCGCGACAGCGGGTGTGCCGAAGAAGGCGAATTCGTGCTTTGGGGTGTGGGACATAGCATGTCCCACATCAGACTTGATCTCGATGAGATGCTCGGCGTGATCGATAAAGAGTGTGCCATTTAAGTGGTCGATCTCGTGTTCAAATATCTGGGCCATCAGTCCGCCTGCACTTCTCTCGAATCGGGACCCTTCGATAGTGCGCGCACGGAGAGTCACGCGCTCGTGCCGCTTAGCGGCGCCGTAGACACCGCGCACCGAGAGACATCCCTCGTCCATCGGCACGCGCTTACGTGACGTTTTCATTATTTCAGGATTGATATACACCTCATACTCGGGCGGTGGCGGAGCGGAAGGCGCTTCCTCAGCTGGCGGCGGGGGGAGGGTGCGATCCTTACGCACCACGAAGATGCGATACGAGACCGCTATCTGTGGCGCAGCGAGCGCGACACCCTCGAGCTCGGGGTCGAGCGCCTCCTTCATATCTTTAATGATGACGGCGAGCTCGTTCGTGCCGAAGAGCTCCTCGGGGACCGGCTTCGCCACGTCGCGGAGCACCGGCGCGCCATCTTGCACGATTTCTTTCATGTGGCGGAGTATACCAAAAATTACGGCTTCGTGTGCTTGGTGGGGTCGAGCTCCCACCAGAAGGTCTTACTGAAGTTCTTGGCCTTACTACAGACACTCTTCAAGTAGTAGAGGTCGGCGGTAGGGATCTGTTCTAGAGTGGTACCCAGGTGCGCCATCGTCATCGGCGCGAGACCGTCCTGTTTACGAGAATAATTGAGGTGGCGCTGGAAGAAACGCATCATCTCGCCGCGCTCGGTGAGGCGCTTCCTCCCCTTGGGCGCTGCGGCCACCTTTTTCTCGAATTCGGGCATCATCTCGCCGATGGATTTCATAATCCCTAGTATATACCGTTCGGGGTGTAGGTATTGACATAGTGCGTAGATGCTGTATGATACTACGCAGTCAATAACCTGAGGAGGTGTACCTTGAAAGCAAATCAACCTGAAGTGCTTGATCGTCTTGATCAGGCGTATGCCTGTTGGGAAGAAGGCATGTGGCGAGCGCGAGTTCGTCGTCAGTTTTCCGATCTCGCAGAGCCGAATCGAAAGGCAAAAATAGTCGAGACAGGATTCCCCGTAGATGGTGCACAAAGAACGAAACAGTTGCTGCTCGAGGCAGTCTCGCGAGGTAATGCGGACTACCTCCTGCCTTCCTTCAGAGAGAAGGGGTACACGTCAAGGCCCGATCTGGATCCTGAAGAAGCCGATCGGCTTGAGAAGATCCCTGATGTATTAGAACGGTACGAGGTATATCCCGATGCGATGATAGTGGGTGCGGCGTGGGAAGAATTTCATTTCCCGTATTATCTAGGGAAGTGGAGCACTTCTTCGCGGCGGATATATTATCTGCCAGATGATCTGACCCTTCAGCTCCAAGCAACAAGCCTGAAGGGGCTTACGTTACGGGATATTAAGCTTCCGTTTTCATCGTTCTGCATCGCACTTGAGAGTCCGTTGGTGAACGAGAAAGGGAAGGAGTTGGACTTCTTCCTTATCGCGAATCCCTTTAGCGAGAGCCATGCATTATTTGGGTTCGCACGTTCTTTATCAAAATGGAAGCACATCGACCCGGTTCTGCGTTCCAAGATTGATGAGTCTGTACGGAAAGGGAATCTTCGTCGATTCACACAACTCATTCCTCGTAATTTTGGTTGGATGGAAAGTGTGAGCAGTCATTGGGACGCCTTTGCCGAAACGGGCGACCCGGTTCCAGATGAAGCTCTGGATGAAAATCTTGAGTACGCTTTGAGAAACCAAAGTGCCGAGGATTGGATGGTTCGATTCGCCCGGGTACTCTTTGGTCTGTGTGTCTATCTGCAAACCTTCACCAAGACGTATCCAGGGCTAGTAGAGCCGGTTCCACCGATGAAGAAGATATACGCCGGGTGTGGAGACGGGCCGGCACTTATGTCCGCCGCAGATGTGTGCAAGGTTCAGAGCGTTGTGAAGTTGACGCTCGAAGAAAAAGACATCATCCGTGACCAGCTCTCGGGTCGGGGCGGATGGGAGGTCAGAGCGCATTTCAGGGAAGGTTTCTGGCGTCGCCCGCCAGGTGAAGGACAGAATCCGTTGGCAGAGAAAACCATCTGGGTACGACCAACACTTGTGCGACGTGATCGGCTTCCCGAAAACACTCTTCCTCTGGGGGTCGGGAAAATCGTTACCACCTGAAGTTCTTTGAAAGGCCGCATGGTTCACCCAGCGGCTTTTTATTTTTATCTAATGGCGTGTATTTAACTTGCTTCTATCTTTGCCCCAAGAGACTGGAGGCGGTGGACGATATCTTCATAGCCGCGATTAATAGAGTAGACGTTGCGGAGTGTGGAGTGGCCCTTGGCGGCGAGCATCCCGACGAGGATGATGGTCGCGGGGCGGAGCGCTGGCGGACAGATAACCTCGGCGGCCTTCAGTCGAGTTGGGCCTTCTATCGAGATGCGATGTGGATCGTGGAGCGCGGTGTGTGCGCCGAGACGATCGAGGTCGGTGTAGTAGATGGCGCGCTTCTCATAGACCCAGTCGTGGATGAGGGTTGTTCCTGTGGCTTGGGTGGCGATGACCGCGAAGAAGGGGAGATTGTCGATATTGAGACCTGGGTACGGGCGCGCGTGAATCTTCTCGGGGAAGGCGACGAGCTCGGAGGGCTCGAGCGCGATATCGCGCAGCTTGGTGATGCCGTTCTCCGACAGCGTAACGTCCGAGAGGGTGAAGCGGAGCCCCATCTTCTCGAGGATGAGGAGCTCGACCTCGAGGAATTCTATTGGCGCGTTCTTGATGGTGATAGCCGAGCCGGTGACGACAGCTGTCGCGATGAAGAACATCGCATCAGTGGGGTCCTCGGCGACGCTGTAGGAGATATCCTCGTGGATATTCTCTTTGCCGGTGATGGTGAGGGTCGTGGTGCCGATGCCGTCGATACCGACACCGAGCTTCTTTAGGAAGCCGCAGATCTCCTGCACCTGATAATTTGACGATGCGTACTTGATGACGCTTGTGCCTGGGATGCATGACGCGGCGAGGAGTGCGTTGATAGTGGCGGTGTCGCTCGATTCATAGAGGATGACCTCGGTGGGAGTGAGATTGGTGTGAGAGATCTCATATGTGTCGGTGGTCGCGGCGATAGTGATGCCGAACTTCTCAAGTGCCATGAGGTGCGGGCGTGCGGAGCGGAGTCCGAGGGTGCAGCCGCCTGATTGGGGCAGATCGAACTTCTTGAAGGAGTGCACCAGCGAGCCGATGAACATCAGGATGCTGCGCGTTTTCATCGCCGCTGTGCGATCGATAGTCTCGAGAGAGATTGTCTCGGGTGGGGTGATGACGATATCGGAGTGTAACCACTCGACCTGCACGCCGATAGAGCGAAGCACTTCGAT
>JAHFMR010000019.1 GCA_023267755.1 bacterium | reverse complement strand
GGAGCGGAGAGTTGACCGCCTGGTGAGCCGCCTGCTTGGCACGGTCGTCGCCTTCGGCAGTGCCGATACCCATAAGCGCCGGGCCGGCGCCTTCCATAATCGCCTTGATGTCGTTGAAGTAGGTGTTAATCTCGCCCGGAGTGGTGATAATGTCCGAGACACCCTCCACCGCCTGGCGTAGGATCTCGTCGCACATCGCGAATGCGCTCTTGGCCGAGGTGTTCTTGTCGACGATAGAGAGGAGCTTGTCGTTAGGAATCACGATGAAAGCATCAACCTCCTTCTTAAGCTCAGCGAGGCCGCGCTCGGCGAGCTCCTTACGCTGGGCACCTTCGAAGGAGAAGGGCTTGGTGACTACTGCAATAACGAGGGCGCCGACCTCCTTGGCAATCTTGGCAACAATCGCGGACGCGCCCGTGCCGGTGCCGCCGCCCATACCGCAAGTGATGAAAACCATATCGCTGCCCGTGAGCGCTTCCTGGAGCTCCTGGCGCGTCTCTTCAGCCGCACGCTTGCCGAGCTCGGGGTTCATCCCGGTGCCGAGTCCTCGGGTGAGGTTCTTACCGATATGGATCTTCCGCTTAGCGAGGGAGCGGTGGAGGTCCTGCGCGTCGGAGTTGACGGCGATAAACTCGACACCGCGCACCTTGGACGAGATCATATGATTGATCGCGTTCTTCCCAGAGCCTCCGACACCTACGACACGAATTCGTGCGAACGTCTCAACCTCTGGTTCAATGCGTTTTGACATAGAAATATAAATAAGGTGTTCCAGTCATCATACCAGAACGCGCCAGTATGCAAATATTGACACGCGGAGGGAAGCGAATCGCCGTTTTACGGCAAGAACTGCTTGAAGAACTTCCCGAAGGAGGTGAACAAGTTCTTTTCCGGCACAGTGGTGTCGCCGGTGAGTCCCCATATTGCGAGTCCGTAGGCGACCGCCCACGTGGCGTCACGGATCTTGGTGTCGGCAGAGATGCGCAACTCGGCGAGCCGCGCAGGAAGCTTCAGAGAGCCCTTAGCGATATCGCTGATGCTTCCGACGCCCGCACCGCCGCCACTGATGATGATGCCGGCGGGCAGCGGACCTCGACGACCGAGTGACTTGAGGTGTTTGTCGATGAGCGCGAAGAGTGTCTGGAGACGATTGCCGATGTAGTCGTCAATTTTCTTGCGCGGGTACATCGTTCCAGAGAGTCGACCGAGCTTCACGCGCTCGGCTTCTTCAATCGAGATGCGTAGTCCGAGCGCGATGTCGTCGGTGATATGACCTGAGCCCATCGGGAACACTTTGACCGAGACGGGGATACCTTCATCATAGACGACGATAGAGACAGTCTCAGCGCCGATGTTCGCGAGGACGCAACCCTTCATCTTCTGGTCTCCCTCCAAGAGGACATAAGAGCCCGCGAGCGGGGAAGCCATCTCGTCGATAATCTCGATATTGGCGTCCTCGACAGCGGTCACAAGTGCCTCTTTGTGTTGGGAGAGACACGTGACGAAGAGGTAGTCGACCTCGAGACGGACGCCCTTCATCCCGAGAGGGTTGCCGAGCACCTTGGTGCCATCGATGCGATACTCCACGGGGATGCTGTGGAGCACGTCGCGATTGAGGAAGCCGGGTGCAGCCGCCTCACGTGCCGCCTTGCCCGCCTTCTCGAGATCGAGTGCGGTAATCTCTTGATCGGCGCGCGAGATGATGGCGAAGCCGGTCGCACGCGACTCATCAAGCGAGATGCCTCCCACCGCGAGGAATCCGGCGTGTATCGGTACGCGCGCTATTGTCTCCGCCTGGTGCTTTGCGTCGAGGATGCTCGCGGCGACTTCTTCCTTATTGACGATATAGCCGTGGCGAAGCCCCTTGCTCTCGGCAAGGCCGGTACCGATGACACGGACCTGGCGCCCGCCCTGTTTATCGGAGAGTTCTTCGACCACCACTACCTTTACTTGGTAGGTCCCGATGTCGATTCCGGTTGCTATACGGCGCTTCATATTTCGCCAAAAGCGTTTGTTCGCATTTCTCCATCTTAGCACTATGCGCCCATCCTTTTATATGCAGTAGTCCGTGGATAAATAATAGGAGGCAGTAGGCGTTCGGCTTTAAGGAAAAAGAGGGGGCCTGTTTGGTGGCTTCAGAGAGACAGATAATTATTTCACCCGACTTCTCACCAGCGACATACGAGAGCACGTTGGGTATATATTCTTTCTTGCGCAACTGCATATTGAGCTCGCGTGCCTTGGTGGGGCCCACAAAGACGAGCGAGATATCCCAGCCGGGGAGCACTTCGCCGGCGATAGTGGAATAGGCAAAACGCGGCGAGGGGCGCCGCGTGAGGTTCTGTATTTCGACTCCTGCCATTTTACGGCGAGTGGCGTTGAGCCGCGCTTAACGCTTGCGCGTCTTCTTAGCTGCCGGATCAATCTTACCGAGCTTCACGAGCTCGTTATAGTTCTCGCGACGAGTCTTAGAGACGAGGGCGCGCTTGTGTTCGACGTTCTTGCTCTTAGCACGCTCAAAGTAGCGGCCGTTACGCACCGCACGGACGAGGCCGAGCGTCTGGGCGCGGCGGGTGAAGCGGCGAATAAGCGCGGCAGAACTCTCGTTCTTGCTGCGCTTCACCTCTACTCGTGTTCCTGCTTCTGTTGCCATAATGTTCAGACTCTAGCACATCAGAACCAAAACTGTCTACACTAGGCGACCGCCTTGAGGCGGTCGATGATGCCGGCGAGCGGGAGGATGGTTTCTTCCTGAGTCGCGCGGTTGCGGAGGATAGCGGTGTTCTCGAGGGCTTCCTTGCGTCCCATTATGAGGAGGTAAGGGCTGTTCTGGCGCTCGGCGAGGTGGATTTGTTCAGTGAGCGATTCGACGCCAATGTTCTGCACGAGCGCAACCCGCGCCTTACGGAAGTCTTCGGCGAGCCGAATAGAGACGCGCTTTGCTTCGTCGCCGATGTGAACAAACGAGAAGCGTAGTCGCGGCGACTTGGCCTTGGTGACGATAGTGCCGGTGCTCGGGAACTGGAGTACCGCGCCCATAGCGCTCATTGGCGTGCCGAAGTGACGAGTGAAGTCGTTGTAGCGCGACCCCCAGGCGACTCGGCGATCGCCGATAACGACCTCGAAGCAGGTGTCGCTCCAGGCCGAGCCGCGGCTGATCAGGTTGCGTGTGAGCTCGTAGGGCGTCTCGGTCATCTCGAGATATTCGAGGAGGTCCTCGAAGTGCTTTCGGCTCGCGTCGGAGAGATGCTCGGTGGGCGCCGGGAGGTCGTCGGCATATTCGTGCGCTATCGCGAGCTCGGCGGCCTCGAAGCTGTCGCGCTTGGCGCAGTTCACGCATTCTTCGGGAAGTGTCGATCCGCGCTTCTTGAAGAAGTTCGTCAGCTCGCGCGCGTAGCGCGCGCGGGTCTCCTTGTCTCCCATCGAGTTGATGCGGACAATCGGCTCTTCATGGAAGAGATCGCGGGCGAGTGCGATGAGCGCGCGTATCACTATTGCGTCAGAAAGCGTGCGATCGGTACCAAGCGCATGGAACTGCACCACCGCCTTCTTGGGTGCTGGTCGACCGGGAGTGATGTTGGTGTGCCAGAGGAAAAGCGGCTGACGCGGAGAGGGAGCACTCTCGAGCTGCTGGAATTGTTTCAAGAAGCTCGCGACTATTTCGGCGACCGGGTCGAGCGAGAGGTGCGCGAGCGACTCGGGGTAGCCTACGCTCTTGCGAGTTGTCCCGCGCGCCTTGGCAGTGAGAGAAGAGAGTGGGACGAAGCCGTAGTACTGGCCGATGGCACTTGTCTTATGCAGGAGCTCGTCTGCCGGAATAGTATCGCGCATCATAGTGTCGTAGAGGCCGCGGTATAGGTGGTGGCGCCCGGGAAGAGGCCGGTCTTGGTGACAGGGAGGAGACGCAGATCGACGCGGCCGATAATATTCTTCTTCGGCAGGGGGCCCCAGACACGGCTGTCAGAGCTGTTGGGACGATTGTCACCCATCACGAAGTATTCATCAGCGCTTAAGATAACGTTCTTGGTATAGGTAGCATCTTCGTTCACGATATATGACTCGGCGAGTGTCTGCCGCGTGCCGTCGGCAGCGGTGACGGTGATTATCCCGTGATCAATGGCGACCGTCTCGCCCGGCACGCCGATAATGCGCTTGATATAAAAGACTGATGGGTTACCGGGATAGCGGAAGACGATAACATCGCCACGTGCGGGTGTCTTAAAGTCGTATACAAGCTCGTCGACGATGAGGTAGTCGAGATTCTCAAAGGTGGGGTGCATCGACTCGCCATCGACGACAAACGGAGAGACGACGAAGAGGCGAATCGGAATAACAACGACGACAATGAGGAATGCGAGAGTGAAAAGATCGTTCAAAAGACCTTTCCAAGAGTCGGACATGGGCGCATTGTACGCGGGTTGAAAATTGCACGCAAGTTTTTTGCCCCAAGCTCGTCTTGCGTGGTACGATTCGCCTATGGCAATCGTCATTGTGGGGCTCGGGAACCCGGGTAAGGAATACGAGAAGACGCGTCACAACGCCGGCAGGAGTGTCGTAGAGCTTTTCACAAAGCAGGAATGCTTTGATGATTTCGTTTTTAATAAAACAGCCAATGCACTAATGACGAAAGGTGAGGTGGAGGGCGAGAAGGTGGTGCTCATCCTGCCTGAGACGATGATGAATCTCTCGGGGAAGGCGATAATGGCGCAGGTGAAGAGCGTGAAGGCGGCAAAGACTCTCTTGGTGGCGCACGACGACCTCGATCTGCCGGTGGGCACACTGAAGATGGTATTCGGACGCGGGAGCGGCGGACACAAAGGGGTGGAGAGTATTATGCGCGCGATTAAGACCAAGGAGTTCGCGCGTCTCCGTATTGGCGTCGCGCCGGTAGGGAAGAAGAACCAGGCGAAGAAGCTCAAGGATGAAGAGAAGGTGATTAAGCTCGTCATCGGTAAGTGGAAGCCCGCTGAAGAAGTGGTGATGAAAAAAGTCCTCAAGAAAGCCGCTCTTGCCGCGCGTCTCTTCGCCACCTCCGGCATCGAAGCCGCCACGATGTTCGCGAATACGCGCTAAATAAAAACATCCCGCTTAGCGGGATGTTTTTATTACAGAACTCCTTATTTCTTCTTTCCGGCTAGAGTATCGAAGTCAGACTTCGATACTTTGATTACCAAGGTTCGAGAATGAGGGACGATAGTTTCTCGTCAGTGGCGTGGTGTTCGACGTGGCTAGTGAGCAATTCACGCGCTTCATCTTTAAACACTCGCAAGTCTGGATAGAGCGCGCGTAGTGATTCGTCTTCGGTGATTGGAGATTTGATAATCGAGAGAAATACAGGAAGACTGGAAAATTTGTAGCGAATCGCCCAATCCCATGCATCATCAAATCGTTCGATTGCTCGCTTCAGTCCACCCGGATACAACTCGAGCACATTCTTGATCTGAATATAGAATGTGAGATATCTGAGGTGTGTGTCTTCTGATACGGTGCGACTTCGGTACGCGCCTTGGAATAAACTCCCGCGTTCCTTGTGTTTCGCGTTGAAGTGCGAGGTCATGCTTCCGAATACGCGTTGCAGGAATTTTGCCGTGCCACCCTCGCGCGTCTCCTCGACAAGGAGATGTACGTGATTGGGCAGCAGCGTCCAAGCGAGAATACGAGTGAGTGGTTCACGTTCTGGCCACCATTCCGGTCGGAAGAACGCCGGGCGCCCTTCAATGTTTTTCTTCCAATTATCGTTCTGGAACGTGTCGTTCATATAGAACAATAATTTTGCAAAGCGATGCTGATCAGAAATATCGCGTGTGATATCCGTGCCGCGCACACCACGTTTGGTCACGTGCATAATCGAACCAACTCCGTATGGCTCCACCCTCATACAATCGATTCTAGCACGAAGTATCGAAGTCTGACTTCGATACTTATCGAGGCCGCGACGATGTTCGCGAATACGCGGTAGATAAAACGAATCACCAGACTCGTTCGCGAGTCTGGTGAGGAAGCGGTGATGTAGGTCACGTGCGACAGACGGCCATCTCAACCATGCGACCGAGTGGGATTTCATCAGGACATTCGGCAATCGGGTCCTTGATCTCGGTGCATCCGGCGCCGAGGTCGCCCTCGTAGCCGACAATCTTGAATGTGACCCGAACCTCTTTCTTTGGCAAGACGAAGTCACAAATTTCATGACGATCACCCTTGATGGATAAGGGGATCTTAGTGGCAAGAGATAAGCCGTCGATGTCCAGTTCTTCGAGTAATTCCGCGTCTTCGTTCCGGAATCTCAGATATCCGAATTCGCCATCGTTGCATTGGAACGGCAATTGTTGCACGTCATCTTCACATGCGGAATGAGCTGGCCGCTTCTTCTTGAGGGCTGCCATATGAGCACCGCGCTTGCACAACATGGAAAAGTTCTCATTGAACAGGCCTTGTTTGGGTAATTCGACGTAGAAGAAGAGGTAATTGCTTCGTGCAAGAGCATTTTGATCCATGATGTCCTCCGATACTAAGTGATCCGAATGTCCAGAAGATTCCTGGCTCCGCCGATGAATATGACATAAATATTGATAT
>JAHFMR010000008.1 GCA_023267755.1 bacterium | reverse complement strand
GAGCATTCTAGCAGACGCGAAATCAGGCACGTTGACGACAAGCAGACGGAATGATTTGATGCGTATAGAACGCAGTTCCTCAAACCAGTTCTTATTCCCAAAAGGAGGTGTGTGATGCTTACAAAAAAGCTGCAACAACGTCCTCCGGGATATGTGGAGTTCTTAAGGCCACTCGCGGCTACGCTTCATCCGGTTGATTATGCGATGGTTCGTCACGCATATCTCTTCTCGTTTGGCGGACACTATGGGCAAACTCGCGAGGACGACAGTCCCTATTCGGATCATCCTGAAGCGGCCGCGTGGATCTATATCGACGAGCTTGATGGTAATGACCCCCGTGTCATTATTGACGCCCTGCTTCACGATATTCCCGAGGAAACATTCGTCCAAATCTTGTATTGGATATTCCTTCTATTCGGCCTGGATATCGCTCTTGATGTGCAAGCAATCACTAAGAATAAAGGTGAGTCCGTCAGGGAATATCTGTGCCGAATCATCGCACGCGGACCGTGGCTAATACTCGCGAAGCTCTGCGATCGCCTGCACAATCTGTGCACGTTGAGCGCACTTCTGCCAGCGAGGCGGCTGAAATACCTCAACGAGACGCGAGAACATCACCTTCCGCTCCTCATCCCAGCACTTCGCGCATACGGGGAACCGTGGGCCGAATATGCCCAGAAGATGGAGTGCAAGATTAACGAGGCGATGGCGCAATATGAATGAAGGAGTTGGCGGCCGGAGGATGTATCCCCGGCCGTTTTTTATTCTCACGCGACCGTATCAGATGTGCTTAACCGACGCGTGGCGACGATAGCAGCGATATATGCCGCGATAAAGATGAATGTCCCGTAGAAGCAGGATGTCTTAAAGGGTGAGGCGCCCGGCGTGCAGCTGACCGAGACCGCATCGCTGATAATCTTATAATACTGTGCGGCCTCATACGCGACGACCGACCCGGCAAAGACGACGCACAGGAGGAGGAAATTGCGCAATCGGCGCTCTTGTACGAGCGACGGACGCTCGTAGATGCTGACCGACCAGAGTAGCGCCACGAGGAAGGCGAAGGATCCGTAGAAGCACGGGGTGAGGAACGGATTCGGGATCGTGCACCCCGCGACTCTGGCGAGCGTCCCGTAGAGCGCGTAGAAGTGGCTCACGAGCGGAAGGAAGTTGGACCATGCAAAAATCGTTCCGCCCAGAAGCACGAGCGACTGGAGGATAAGCGTGTTTCTGATTGGCGAAGTATTCATATTTTAATGCAGCTTCTTATCCTCGCCGGTCAGCGCGGCGATGAGCTCCCGTAGCTTCTTACGATTATTGAGCCCCACGTGTTCCTCGGGGTGCTCGTCGGCAAACTTGCGATACCGTGCGGCGAGAGAGTCTTTATCATCAGGGTCGCCGGTCCACTCTTCTGCTGCAGCGTCGAGTATCGCCGGATCATTGTGGTCGATATGCGCCGGGTCGATGTCAGGATTATGATGCGCATCTTTAAATGCGGTGAGCATAGTCGCCGCCTGCGCCTCGAACCCCTCAAGCGGCTTCCCGAGATGCTTCCCCTTCCCCGCCCCTTCAGCGCCGTGTCTCATACCTTTATTTTATCACCGAGATAGTGCTCGAGCGTGTAGATCCAGTCGACCTCGGAGACTGGGTTCTCCTTCTTCTGCTTCAAAAGCCACTCGAGATAGCTCGAGTCGGTCTTGGCCACCTCCTCGAGCCGCTTACCCGCGTATTTACCGAAGCGGATAGTGGTGAAGAGGAGCGGGCGCGCCGATATGGTGAGCATCGCCTCCAGTGCCGCATCTTCGGTCCCGTGCCGCTCGAGCATCCGCGCGAGGAGCCGCTCGAAGAGCGCTTCGAGCACCAACACGTCGCCCCACGCGTCGTGTGCCTCAGCCTCAACATCAAGGTCGAGCAGGTAGCGCAGGTACTGGAGTCGATAGTTCGGGAGTGTGTCGTCTGGGTCGAGCGCGTAAGCGACCTTATAGGTGCAAACGGTGCGCCTGGGCGTAATCCCCTCGCGGCCGAGCATCGCTAGGTCGAAGGCGGCGTTGTGTGCGACGCCGATTGTCTCCGCGCTCTCGAAGAGATCCTTCACACTCGCGTACTCGGGAGCGTCGGTGAAGAGTGGCCGCGCTGCCACCATCTTCTCGGTGATATGGTGGATAGCCATCGACTCTATAGAAATAGGCACCGGCGGCTTGTAGAGCGCGTTTACGAGCGGCTCGTCGACGTAGCGCTCCTTGACCGCCAGCTGACAGAGTCGGTCCTTATCGCCATTCCCCGTCGTCTCCGTATCAAAAAATATGAGGCTCATACTCTTAGTATATACCCTAGTATAGAGAAACGGACGTCCGAAGACGTCCGTCGAATGATGCTATAGAACCGGGATTATGACTGTCTGAAATGGCCCTGGATGTATGCCACCTTCCCGACGAGATGGTGACAGCCCGTCTTATTCGAGCATTCATGTTTCAGCTGTCTCCCCACCTTCTTTCCCGTAAAAACCCCTGCCTTGTCGCAGTGCAAGCATTCCTTCAAGGCGCCTGCGTGGACCTCGTAGAGCTCTTGTTTCTTCTCGTCAGCGGTCATATTCTCCTCCCAGATAAAGTCTCAAGCGTTCTAGACAAGAGAGTACTCCCAAGTACCCCAGACTTCAAGCACAATTAGGGACATCGTAAGTCCCTATAAAATATATTTGACTTTCTTGTGTAGCCGATCAAGGATGAAATCATCGGTTAAATCTTTTCTAATGGAACCTCCTCAAACAAAACAAACCTATATTTGTCGACACTGTAAAAAGAGGCAGGATAATTTAGGTATTAGACAGACAGAAGTTCGTTACTACGCTCTTATTCTCGAAACAAATCAGTGGGAAGACTTCCATGGAGATGAACGTGTACTGTCACAGGATTATTTTTGTACAGATTGCCAAACAAAGATCGATTCTAAAATCGCAAATAGACTTATTAAATGAATCAGTTGGTAAGACTCTATATTCTACTCTTAAAGAAGAGTTCTGTTTCTTTATCAACAAAATAGACATAACATCCCTTCATTCCACGCGTCATGAGAGTCCTATAGGTGTTCTTTATAATCGAATCTGCTTTGTTATGCGCCTCTTTTGGATTTTCTTTTAATGACTTCTGATACCCCTTGAGAGACGCATCCGTTTTCGCTCTTTTGCTAGGAGTCGTAATGACCTTCCCATCTCTAACTATAAAATCGAGCCCGACGATAACGCCAATATAATCAACTTCTAAACCCTGACATGTATGAATACAGCCTATTTCATTTACTGACTTCGGAGAAATGATCCAGATATTCCCGTCACTCGCAAGATTCCACTTCATCGCAAAATCATATTCGGGGACAATAACGTCCTGTGCATTTTCATTTTTTTTGCTAACCCAATCCCAGCAATAACCAGCGACCAGACGAGCTTTATTATTAATCTCATTCTTCTTAAAAATTAAATCTCTCAACTCATTTGGTGAATCTACAACCTTAAAGTCATATTTGATACCTTCTAGTGTCGTATTTGCCGTGTCTTCTATACCAAGAACATTATCCAGCCAAGAGAGGTATCCATCCGACCCATTACAACGAAATTGTGATTCGAGTTTCAAATTATGAACTTTTGCATTTACTTTATTCGCCCACTTTTCAATTTCTTCTTTTTTCCCAATATCATGCCATGTGACTTTTTGATCTTCATCAATGAAAAATATCGAGCACTTTGATGCTTCAATTATTTCTTTGATTTGATTTTCTCCAAGATTCCTAAACATTCCAGATTTTTCATTCAAACGATGAGCTTCATCTACTACCAATGCATCGAACGCATTCTGTTCACAGCCTACATATGAACCCGAACCAGTAAACATGTTTGAGATAGTCGTTTTCTTTAAAGTGCCAGCGAGTTTTGATTCAAAGACTGCTCGCGGAGCTGCGTTCTTAGTTACATACTGGATATTCAATCCTAACTTGGTTATGGCAACCAAAAGATTTATTGCTATAACGGATTTCCCTGTCCCTGGACCGCCTTCGACAATCAAAACGTTTTTATCTATCGAGGATGATTTTTTGGCTAAAGAAAGCGCGTTCTCGTATGCAATCTTTTGTTCATCAATCATCACAAATTCCTCGTTGCCCTTAAGCATTGATACTAAACTGTCCGCCAGATTTTTCGAAGGGCGGATATTGCCATGATCAATGCGGTATAACGTATTTTTCTTTTCTCCGTATTTTACAAATTTCGCAATGAAGTCTTGTAATTTCTCTTTATCCCCCTTGCAAAAAGCTGGTGCCTTATTTAAATAATCAAGATAAAAAGTGTTTAGAATAACATTCGCATCGACATGATTGTGTAAGTAGGCACAAGGTTCGAGGCCAATCTTTTCTTCATAAACCGTGGCATTGAAACCATAAAGGAGCGTAGCGTATGACCACGCTTGATAAGAAGGATGGAGCTCTTCGCTTAGCCCGCTTTTGAAGCGAGTTATTACCATTGCATCCTTGTCAGTTGATTGAATGTCCGTCCATTGTTTAAGCTCTATAATTATCACTTTCTCTTTCCCTTGTTCATCTTCTCCGGTGATCACAAAATCGATACGATTTTTAGTTCGAGGTATCCCATACTCTATAGCAACCCCAACGTCATCAGGTATTTTGTCTGTTTGAAGAACTTTATACATCGCATCGCCAAGAGAGTTCTTCCACGAATTGTGCTCACTGCTACCATTCTTTATATCTATACCCAACTTTTCCTTTACTCGAGCTTGAACGATATCTTCAATGGCATTTGAAGCGTCTTCCAGGAACCCTGCTTTGGTCGACTGATAGACAATCATATCCTAGAGTCTAGTGTACTTCGTATGTTTTCCTTTCGCTTTCTCAACTGGATATTTTTCCTCATTCTTTCTCATCTTTTTATCTAACGCGTCTAGTACGTCAATCTTCAAGTCGTGACTCATAAGTAAGACCCAGTACAACACATCAGCAAGTTCTTCCCCGATTTCAATTTTACTTTCAATAACGTATTTTTCGATTTCTTCCTTATTTTTCCATTGAAAATGTTCCATTACTTCTGTAGCCTCTAACACCAGCGACAAAGAAAGATCCTTGGGATTATGAAATTGTTTCCAATCCCGCGCGTCTCGGAAAGCAATGATTCTCTTGGTTAAATCACTAATGTTCTTCGTCATATCGTAAATGATCCCACAAATTCCTTCTTTTGGGAACACCGTTCATTCTTACTTCAGATTCGTCAAATTCTACTTTGGTTTGTGATTGACCGTTAGAACCACAAACGCAAAAACTCCTGGCCACGAGCATTGGAGCTCTATACTTCAAACTGGCTGGCCTTCTCGGTCTCGTATATTTACCCATCAAGCCCCGCAAGAGTTTTCCGGCGACTTTTTAAAATTTAAAACGACCCTCCTCGGACTTTGCTATTCGAAGTACTTTTACTTTAAAAGAAAGCAGTCGGTGATATACCAAGGATTAATATCTCCATATCCACCCAAACCGCTACCAGTAAAAATTCCATAGAAATCTACCTTGTCCCTTTTTTTTAATAATAAGAGTTCTTTCCTAAATTCGGGACCGAATGCGCATCCTATCATGTTCCGCTCTACCGTCATACGCACAATGAAACCTTCTCCAGAGCTATTGATGTTTTCAAACGCAGCCCCCACAGCATATACAGGTCCATTTTCGTAATCTTTCAGAAAATTCTCCTTATCGAGATCAAGCATTGAGTTTGTTTTAGAAAATATATCGACAAGATTCGGGGTAGTCGTAGCGAACCTATTTTTATTCAAGTCTAAAGTTGAAATTGGAACTGTTGATACCGTCTGCAAATTCGGATTGAAATAAATATATATACCCCACACAAAAGCCAGAGTCGTAGCGATTCCCACAACCCACTTAAACCACAGAGGTATGTCCCCGGTAGGTTCTGAAATGTTTTTGTCCCTACCAACCTTATCACCTGAGATTTTATCTCCAAATATGTAGTCCCCAGTAATATGTTGTACTGGCGTCGTGTGATTAGGCACAGGGGGAATTGCCCATAGCTCTGAACCTGCGCTTTCATAACGTACTGCCCCAACCTGAGATAGTAATTGCTTTAATTCAAACTCATCGAGCATCGGAAAATGACTTTTTATAGTTTCAGTTTTCCTCTTCTTTTGTGGAAAGCTTAAGTCAGACAGGAACGCTGTGAGGCTTTGCTTAATATTCTCGTGTCCAAGTGATGTAGTCTTTTTGTTGGAGGCAAATCTGGTAAATGCGTCCTTAGATGTATTACCCGGTTCGTCTATTAACCGCTGTACTATTTTTCTCGCCTCTATAAAGAGATTTCCATCCCGGGCGGATAATTCCCTGTCGTAATCAGTTTTCTCACTATAGGCGTATTTCAAAAGCAACTCAATCAAACCAGCGTTTAATTCATTCGACTCTTCTTCCCAAAATGTACGTAGTCTGTTTGCCTTTGATGTACCATTCTTCTCATATTTCTCTGTCATAATATCTATCCCCGTAGCATCCAAAACAAACTCTCGAAATGTCCGGTCTGAAAAATCAGAGACGTATCCGTTTTTCATCCCAAGAATCTTTTCAAGGAGATTACGTTCAGCGAAATGCAAAGACGACATAAAGTAATACTACTCGGACTCCGAACCTATTTCAAACTGGCTGACCCTTGGATTCGAACAACCTTTAGTAGAGCCACCTTTTTACACCCTTATGATAGGAACAGGTACCACTCCTATGGACACTGTAACTAATTGTGTTATCTCGACAAATTGCATGGGCTTTTACCTTTACGGCAGCGATTGCAGGATTCACTAAAAACAGAAATATAAACCCCGTAAGGATGGTTAAGATAGCTACTTTCTTCATAATTCAATAATGCGCCTAATTTCACTACTTAGCAACCATAAATACTGGGCAGGTCGAGTATACTTATGCACATGACTATCTATGAACTGAAGGGCGCGATCGCACGAGTGATACAAGGAGAAGTGTCAGACGAGCCGGCAACACTCGCAAAGCTTAGCCGCGACACCTCGCTGCTCACACGGACACCATCACTCGTCGCGTACCCGAAGAGTGCTGAAGATGTGGCAGCGATAGTAAAAGTGGTTCGGCAAGCTCACCACGATGACGAGAAGATCGTCATCGCAGCACGCGCGGCGGGGACCGATATGTCGGGTGGCCCGCTCACCACCGGCGTGGTCGTCTCCTTCACCGAGCATATGAATCATATGGGCGAAGTCGGCAGTGACTACGCGATTACAGAGCCGGGAGTACTCTATCGCGACTTCGAGCGCGCGACACTCGAGAAAGGGCTCATCCTCCCCTCTTATCCCGCCAGCCGCGAGATAGCGGCCCTCGGCGGCATCGTTTCGAACAATTCTGGCGGCGAACGCACGCTGAAGTACGGCAAGACTGAAAAATATGTCGAGGAGCTCGATGTCGTCCTCTCTGACGGATCAGAAGCCACCTTCAAAGCACTCTCGCCCGCCGAGCTCGAGGAGAAGAAACAATTGCAGACGCTCGAGGGCGCTGTCTATCGCGAGATGGACGCGATTGTCACCGAGAACGCGGCGCTCATCGAAGAACATCGCCCCAAGGTCTCTAAGAACTCTGCCGGCTACGCGCTCTGGAGCGTCCGCGATAAGGCAACTGGCGCTTTTAATCTTGCCAAGCTTATCTGCGGTAGTCAGGGCACACTCGCGCTCTGGACGAGAGCGAAGCTCGCGCTCGTGAAGCCCCAAGAGCACCGCGCGATGCTCGTCATCTTCCTCTCTGATCTCACTATTCTCCCCGAGATCGTCACGCGGGTGCTTAAGGAGCGTCCCGAATCATTTGAGAGCTACGACGACCACACCTTCACGCTCGCGGTGAAGCTCCTTCCCCAGCTCCTCTCCCAGATGGGATTCGCGAGGGCGGCGAAGCTCGGTATCGACTTCATCCCCGAAGCGGCGATGGTCGCCACTGGCGGCGTGCCCAAATTAATCCTGATGGCCGAGTTCGCCGAGGACACGATTGAGGAGGCCGATCGACGCGCGCTCGCCGCGAGAGACGCACTCGCCGGGCTCGATGTGCAGACCAAAATAGAGAAGGATGAGAAGGAATCGGAGAAGTATTGGATCGTCCGCCGCGAGAGCTTTAACCTCTTGCGTAAGAATGTGCACGGCCTCCACACCGCACCCTTCATCGACGACTTTGTCGTCCCGCCCGCTTGCTACCCCGAGTTCTTGCCTCAGCTGTATGCGCTCTTAGCAGAATATGAAGCGAATATGATCTATACTGTCGCGGGCCACATCGGCGATGGCAATATCCACATTATCCCGCTGATGGATCTGACCAAGGAGGAGAATCGCCAAATAATCTTCGATCTCGCGCCAAAGGTCTACGAACTTGTTATCAAGATGGGCGGCACCACCACCGGCGAACACAACGACGGCATCATCCGCACGCCGTATCTCCCGATGCTTTTCGGCCCCGAGATGATTGCCCTCTTCGAGCGGACGAAACAGGTTTTCGATCCGCAGAATATCCTCAACCCCGGCAAGAAGGTCGGCGGCACGTTTGACGACATTAAGCGCGACCTGATTAAAACGCTGTAGACTAGAGGGGATGCACACCGTGTTTTCGTATGCCAAAAAATACCACCGAGACCGATCAAGAGCTCGTAGCCGCGGCCATCGCCGACCGGCAAGCGTTCTCGCACATCGTGCATCGCTATGAGGCGCCCCTGGGGCGGTATGTACGGCGCGTGGGAGCGACAGAGAGCGACGCAGACGATGTGCTTCAAGAAGTCTTCGTCAAGCTATTCATCAACCTCAACGACTATGATCCGCACCTTAAGTTCTCCTCATGGCTCTACCGCATCGCGCACAACGAGACCGTCTCGTTCTTGAGAAAGAAGAATATCCGGCCCGGCGTATTAACCTTGAGTGCCGAAGACGTTGACTTCTTTTTTGAGCAACTCGCCGACGAGACCGACTTTGCCGAGCTCGCGTCTCGACGCTACGACGCTCAGATTGTCCGCGAGTCGCTCCGAGAGCTCGCGCCCCGCTATGCCGAGGTGCTCACACTCCGCTTCCTTGAGGAGAAGAGCTATAGTGAGATTAGCGACATCCTCAAGGTACCTGAAGGCACCGTCGCCACACTCATCAATCGCGGTAAGCAGGCACTCAAGGGCACTCTGGCGACTCGGGGTATCACCCATATATGAACAACACCCTCTCAAAAAAGATACTGTCCCAAATAGAGTCTGGAGATCTCACGCCGCTCCCGCGCTGGCGCTTCATCGTCTTGCACACGTCCTTCTGGATATTCGCGATTGCCTCTGTCGTCATTGGCGCCATCGCAGTCGCCGCTACGCTCTTCATCTTCATCGACTTTTACCGGCACGGCCTTCCTTTGCCCCCGCCACCTCCACCTCCACCGATGCGCTCAACCATCATCGACTTCTTGCAGATTATCCCCCTGGTGTGGGTGGTCGTCTTCGCCGTCTTCATACTCATCGCGCAAGTCAGTCTCAAACACACTCGGTCTGGCTATAGATATCAACTGTCGAGTGTCGTCCTCGTGAGCGTTGTCGCGAGCATCCTGCTCGGTTCAGCCTTCCACCTCCTAGGTGTGGGGAGAGCCACACACGGTCTGCTCGAACAAGCCCCCCCTTATCGCTCGATGGTATATGACGCACACGCCGCGTGGGATCGCCCCACCATTGGCAGGTTGGCTGGCATGGTCGTGGCGATAGAGAGCAGTGGTGACTTCTCGCTCGTCGACTTCAGAGGACGCTTGTGGAGAGTCCGTGTCGCCACCTCGACCAAGACACTCTTGCCCGAGGCGAGCTCGACTATCCGAATGTTCGGCACACTCGACCCGCGGTCAGGCACCTTTATCGCACAATCGATACACGAGTGGGAGCGATAGCTCTTTTGATGAAAGCAAGACGCGCCCGTGTGCGTAGTACTGCATACATAACACACCATGAATACCCAACCAGCTCCTCGCGCCATTTGGCAAGCCGTGTCGATGTACGCTCGCGCTCACAAGATCATCGCCACCCTAGCTGCACTCGCTCTTGTCTACGGTGGGTACTCTGCCTACGATGCATTTACCGCGCCCTCGACCGCTACTCGCTACATTACAACAACTGTCGCGACCGGCGCTGTCGTGGCGACGATGAGTGAGACCGGCCAGGTATCGGCGAGCTCAAACGTCAGCATCCAGTCACAGTCTGCGGGCGAAGTGCTCTCTATCCCCGTGGCTGCCGGACAGCACGTGGGCGCTGGTGCCGCACTCGCGTATCTCGACTCAACGACCGCCGAGCAGAACGTCAGAAGTGCGAGGCAGGCGCTTCAATCAGCCCAAATTGCTCTCGCCAAGCTCCAAGAACCCGCTACCACTGCCACACTCACCTCGGCACAAAACACGGTGGCAAGTGCCGAGGCAAGCCTTCTCCAGGCACATCAAAGCGGCTACAACGACGTCTCTGTCGCGTTCCTTAATCTCCCCGCAGTCATCGCCGGCCTCGACACGGTCCTCCACGGATCGACAGTCCCCGGACGCACGAGCCAGCAGAACGAATACGCCTACAGTGATATGACTTCCTTGTATTACACCACAGTCTCGCAGTATCAGACCGCCGCCGAGAGTGCCTACCAGACTGCCTACATTGCCTATAACAAGACGCTTGTCGATTTCAAAGCGACACCCCGCAGTGCCGACGATGCGACGATAGAAACGCTCCTTAAGGAGTCGTACCAGACCGCTGCGAGCATCTCTGATGCGCTCAAGGCCTCAACCAATTTTCTCAATTTCGTAAGTTCAACCCTCACGAGCCACAATCTCTCGGTCCCCGCTACGCTCGCAACGCACATCAACACTCTCACCGGCTACACCACGACCACCAACAGCAGCGTCGCGACTCTCTCGGCCGACACCGCGAGCGTCACGAGTGGCAATCGCGCGCTCGCGGCCGCTGAAGCTTCACTCACCCAGACACAGTCCGGTGCCGATCCGCTTGATATCCAGTCGGGTGAACTCTCGGTGCAGATGAAGCAAGATGCGCTCGCGGTTGCCCAGCAGGCGCTCGCCAACACAGCGGTAACCGCGCCTTTCAGCGGCACCGTCGCTAAGCTTTCGGTGCAGCGTTACCAGACGATCGGCAGTGGCACCGCAGTCGCAACACTCGTGAGCGACAATCAGAGCGTCGCGCTCTCGGTCAACGAAGTCGATGCAGCGAAGCTCGCGGTCGGAGAGAAGGCCACTATCACCTTCGACGCACTGCCGACTATCTCTATCGCTGGTACCGTTTCCTCGGTCGATACTATCGGCACCGTCGCTTCCGGAGTCGTCTCCTATAACGCAGTCGTCACCTTCGACACCCCGAACACAAGCGTGAAGCCCGGGATGAGCGCCACCGCGAGCATCATCACCGGCACCGAGACCGGCCTCTTGGTCCCGAGCTCGGCGGTCAAGACGCAAGGCGGTCAGACTTACGTCTCTCTCTTCAATCCTCCACTCGTCGGCAGTTCTGCGAATACCGGCGCGACCTCGTCTGTCGCACCGACACAAAAGGCGGTTACAACTGGGCTTACTGATAATACGAACGTCATCATTAAGACTGGCGTCTCTGAAGGAACCCAGGTGGTAATAAAGACGATAACGGGCGCAAGCGCGACAGTCGCCACCACTCCAAGTGCCACTTCCTTGTTTGGTATTGGTGGCGGAGCCACTCGGACACCAACGAGTGGCGCCTCCTCGCGCGCCACGGCGCCCGGGCAATAATGATTGAGTTTAAGAATATCACCAAGACCTATAACCCAGGGACTCCCGAGGCCTATACAGCGCTTCGTAGTGTCTCTTTCTCCATCAACAAAGGCGAGTTCGTAGCGATTATGGGTCCTTCGGGCAGTGGAAAGTCCACGATGATGCATATCCTCGGCTGCCTCGATACGCCGACCTCGGGCACCTATATGCTCGATTCGAAAGACGTATCGACGATGTCTGACGACGAGCTCGCCGAGATTCGCAAGGATAAAATCGGCTTCGTGTTTCAATCATTCAATCTCCTCCCACGCACTACTGTGCTCCGCAACGTGATGCTCCCGCTCGTCTATGCCGGCATTCCTACCGACGAACGTCACAAACGCGCCGCTGCCGCACTCGAGGCATCAGGACTCACCAAGGAACATTTTAATCATCTCTCTAACCAACTCTCTGGCGGCCAGATCCAGCGCGTGGCTATCGCCCGCGCACTTGTGAACGATCCAGCACTTATCCTCGCCGATGAACCCACCGGTAACCTCGACAGTAAAACGAGTCTTGTTGTCCTCGGCACGCTCCAAGAATTGAATCGCGCACACGGTCGCACGATTATCCTCATAACCCATGAGCCAGATATCGCTGAGCACGCCGACCGTATTATCCGCCTGCGCGACGGCGCGATCGTCTCTGACGAGAAGAATCAGAAGGTGCGTGATGCCGCGAGCGGAGCTAGCCTCTATAAAGAACAAAAACACCTATGAGGAACAGCGATCTCTTTGAAGAAACATATGCCGCCTTGCTGGGGAACAAGGTACGCTCGGGCCTCACGGTGCTCGGCATCGTCATCGGTATCGCCTCCGTTATCGCGCTAACCGCTATCGGGCAAGGCGCCCAAAACTCTATCCAGACCTCTATCCAATCTATCGGGTCAAATCTCGTCGAGGTATTGCCGGGTGCGGCGCGACAGCTCGGTTTCGGCGCTTCAGGCGGCCGTGGCAGTGCGCGCTCGCTCACCGTCGCCGACGAAAACGCTATCGCGCAGATTGTAAATGTTGCCGCGGTGTCGGGCGAATATAGCGGCCGCCAACAAGTGGTCGTCGCCGGTGCCAACACTAACACCACAGTGGACGGCGTTGACGCTGCGTATGCAACTATCCGTAACATTACGATGGATCAAGGCGCATTCCTCACCGATATCCAATCGACCGAGCTTAGTCGCATCGCGGTGATAGGTCCAACTGTTGTCACCGACCTCTTCGGTGCAAACGCAGTAGCAGCTGACGCTCTGGGCCAGAATATCCGCATCAACAATCTCCAATTTACGATTGTTGGCGTGACGAAGGCGAAGGGTAGTTCCGGCTTCGGCAATCAAGACGATATGATCTATATCCCGATGAACACTGCGCTTCAATACTTCGCCGGTACCGGTAATGCGTATCTGACGACCATCGACGTCCAGGCATCCACTCAAGATGCTATGACTCAAGTGCAGAGCGATATCACTTCGCTTCTTATGACTCGGCACAATATCAGCGACTCAACCAAGGCTGACTTCAATATTATGAATCAGGCTTCAATCGTCGCGACCGCATCGAGCATCACCTCCACCTTTACCACCCTCCTCGCCGCGGTCGCGGGCATCTCGCTCATCGTCGGCGGCATTGGCATTATGAATATGATGCTCACGACCGTCACCGAACGTATGCGCGAAATAGGGCTTCGCAAAGCGATTGGCGCGACAAAGAGAGATATTAATAATCAATTTCTCGCTGAAGCGATTGCTCTCACGTTCGTCGGCGGCGGCATCGGCGTCGCACTCGGCTGGGGGACGTCCTATGCCGTCTCCGCGCTCGGCATTGTCGCGGCCCAAGTAACACTCCCCTCGGTACTGCTCGCCTTCGGCGTCTCGGCGGCAATTGGCATCATCTTCGGTTGGTATCCGGCGCGACGCGCTTCGAACTTGAATCCGATTGACGCTCTCCGTTATGAATGAAAAAATGAGGTCCCGCGTATTACTACTAAAGAAATATATATGAATACAAAAACTGTTGGTGTTGCTGTCGCCGCACTCGTTGTCGGCTTCGGTGCTGGATACATTACTCACACTGCGCCCTCCGCGACAAACCTGCAAGGATCACGCGGTGGCTTCGGTGGAGCGGGCAATATGCGTGGCGGCAGCAATGGGAGCGGACTCCTCTCTGGCACCGTCGCAACTAAGGACGCCGGAAGTATCACCGTTAACACGCGCGACGGCAGTTCGCACATCGTCTTGATTACGCCAGCGACCACTGTTTCTAAGAGCATTACCGGGGCGACGAGCGATGTTGTCATCGGCGCCACCGTCCTCGTCTCCGGCACCGCCAACACTGATGGCAGCGTTGCCGCGTCGCTTATCCAGCTCCGCCCCACTCCTCCGGTAGACACTCCGACTCCTAATTAAAGAAATTGAAAACTGGTGCGGCTCTGCTATGCTAGGGATATGAAACGCGCTTTTGCTATTATCATAGTCGTTCTGCTTGGCATCGGTATGATCGCGACCCTCTTCCTCCCCGCACTCGTCGCGGGCACGCGCTAAGCGCTATCCCCACCTTCTTGCGCCTCGGGCGTATTTCTGTCATACTGTAATCACTCGCAGAGTATTCGAGCTCCGCGTGGCCTGTCGGCCACAAGTGTTCAGTTTCGGCGAGATTTAACCGGTTAGATCTACACATGGATAACGCAGCATCAGTTCAGGGAAACAAGCTTTACGTAGGCGGCATTCCCTATCGCTCAACCGAAGACGACCTCAAGAAGGCCTTTAGCGAGGCTGGAAACGTCGCTTCCGCGAGCATTATCAGCGATCGTATGACGGGCCGCTCACGCGGTTTCGGATTCGTCGAGATGGCCACCGAGGCGGAGGCACAGGCGGCGATTGACCGTTGGGATGGTAAGGAGATGGACGGGCGCACGCTCTCGGTCTCCTTTGCTCGCCCACAGGGCGATCGTCCTCCTCGCCGCGAAGGCGGCTTCGGCGGTGGTGATCGTGGCGGCTTCGGTGGTGGCCAGCAAGGCGGCTACGGCCGCGGCGGTTACTAATTACCTAGTCGCAGAGAAAACGCCCGCGCTCTGCGCGGGCGTTTTCTTTATGCTAGCGTGTGCCTATGACCAAGCCCTACTCCGCCAAGGCTACGCAGGACAAGGACGAGCAGTGGCTCCTCGATGAAAAGTATGGCGGTGTCGCGACTGATGCGTTTGAAAACGATAAAAAGCGGCTCGCCTCTGGCGAGCCGCTAGCTTACATTATCGGCTGGCAACCATTCCTTGGATTAAAAATCCACCTCGACTCACATCCCCTCATCCCTCGACCGGAAACCGAGTGGTGGGTCGAGCAGATGCTGACATCGGACAGGCGTGCCCCCGAGAAGAGAGTCTCACAGCGCGACGGCGCGAGAGGAGGCGATTCGCCAGCAGGCGAAGACGCCGCTCTCTTCGAGGGGGCTGCCTGTCCGATGCTTCATGTTCTCGACCTCTGCGCTGGGTCGGGCGCGATTGGCTGTGCGGCACTGGCAGCGCTCCCCGAGGCGCGGGTGTCATTCGGCGAAGTCGACCCGGCACACGAAACGACTATTCTTAAAAATATCCGCGAAAACAGTCTCGATGTGTCGAGATCCGATGTCCGTATCGGGGATCTCTTTAAGCCATTCGGCGCTACCCGGTTCGACCTTATCGCTATAAATCCGCCCTACATCCCCGCCGGGCGTGTGCTCTCCGCGAGCGTCGCCGACCACGAGCCCGCACTCGCCCTCCGCTCGGGCGAAGACGGACTCGACCTTATCCGCCGCATCGCGGTAGACCTGCCCCACCACCTCACCCCGAGTGGCGAGGCGTGGATAGAGGTCGACAGCGCGGCCGCAGCAGCTGCGACCGCGCTCTTCACCGACCAAGGTCTCGCTGCCGATGTCCGTAATGACCAATACGGCGTTCCGCGGATTGTCGTCGTGTCATTCCCCCACGGTACGTGATAAAATTGGCGTATGAACGAGCCTCTCTCGACCGAGCCGTACAAGGGCGTCCGCGACTTCTACCCCGCTGACTGGGCGCAGATGAGTGCCCTCTTCGCACGCATCCGCGAGACGCTCCTCGCGTGGAGCTACGAAGAATACAATGCCTCCCCGCTCGAGCGCGCTGAGCTCTATGAGGCGAAGACGTCTGAAGAAATAGTGGGCGAACAGACCTACACTTTTATGGATCGCGGTGACCGCTCGGTAACACTCCGTCCCGAGATGACCCCTACCCTCGCGCGCATGGTCGCTGGGAAGCGCCGCGAGCTCACCTTCCCGCTCCGCTGGTTCTCTATCGGTAATCGCTTCCGCTACGAGCGCCCACAGAAAGGGCGCTTGCGTGAGTTCTACCAAGCGGACATCGATCTCGTCGGCCTCCCCGAGGGCGAAGCAGACCAAGAGATAGTGCGGCTCGCCGCTACAATACTAAAAGCCTTTGGCGCTAGCGAAAACGATTTCATCATCCGCATCAATTCTCGCCCGCTCTTAAACGCCGCCTGCAAGGCAGCTGGCCTCACTGGCGAAGGCATCCGCCAATACCTGCGCCTTCTCGATAAGAAGTCGAAAATATCTCCCGAGGCATTCGCCGAGGCCTCGCGTGCCCTCACCGAGAAGGATCCGCTCGCGCTTATTGACTCTAAAGAAATGGACTCATTCATCACAACGCTCAAGGCGCGCGGAGTGAATAATGCCGTCTTCGACCCCACTATCACCCGCGGCTTCGACTACTACACCGGCATCGTCTTCGAGATTTACGACACTAACGTGGCCAATCCGCGCGCGCTCTTCGGCGGCGGCCGCTATGACGGCCTCGTTGGCCTCTTTGGCGGTGACCCGATACCCGCTGTCGGCTTCGCGCTTGGGGACGTAACACTCGCCGACTTCCTTGGGACACATGGCCTCTTGCCGAGCACTACCGGCGATAAGCCGCAGCTCTATCTCGGCACGCCCTCAAAGAGCGATATCCCCGCCGCACAAGCCTTTGCCGACACCCTGCGTAAGGAGGGCGGGCGCGTCTTCGTCAACATCACCGATCGTAGTCTCGGCGACCAGATTAAGGACGCGGTGAAGCGCGGCATCCCGCTCTTCATCGCCTACGGTGCCGACGAGGTCGCCAATCAGACGGTGCGAATGAAGATCCTCGCGACCGGCGAGGAACAAGGCTTGCCTATCTCCGAGCTCCCTGTGCGTCTTAAGACAGGGAGTTAATATGCGTGCAATCACCTTTGATATCGAGTCAATCTCCGATTCCGTCGTGCGCGGCCACATCGACGTTGCCGAACAGG
The DNA here is from genome assembly GCA_023267755.1 of bacterium. GTDB lineage: Bacteria > Patescibacteriota > Minisyncoccia > Phycocordibacterales > Phycocordibacteraceae > C7867-001. The sequence goes on along the minus strand of JAHFMR010000008.1, from coordinate 7,212 downwards.
AGCTCATCGTCGTGGCTATTCACGATTCCGAGACAGGTCTCTATTCCTCCTATTTCAGAGAAGACCTTCCGAAGCTCTGGCCGATTATCGAACGCGCTGATGTGCTAATCGGCTTCAACTCTGACACCTTTGATATCCCGCTCCTAAATCGCTACTACCCGGGCGACCTCACCCATATCCGCTCGCTCGATCTCCTCGCAGAGGTGCAGAAGGTGCTCGGCCGGCGCATCCGGCTCCAGTCGCTCGCTGAAGCGACACTCGGCAAGGGGAAGAAGGGTGACGGGCTCCTTGCCGGCGTCTGGTGGCGCGAAGGTAAGAAGGATAAGGTGGCGGAGTACTGTGTCGAAGACGTGCGCCTCACCCGCGAGCTCTACGAGCACGCGCTAAAGCATGGGGTATTAAAATATAAAGATCTGCGCGAGAAGCGCGATATCAAGCTCGACACTACGCACTGGGAACAGGCAGCAGTCCTCTTACCCACGCTCACTCACGCGCTCCCGCTATGATGCCACTTGAAAAACCTTCCTATACTATCCCGATTGCGATTATGATCGGCGGGATCATCGTCGCCTGCGCGGTGTATGTCTCGATACCGAAACGCCCTGCAACGAGCGCCGGTAACCCAGCACTCGTGCGCCCGATAGACTCGGCCGATCATATCTTCGGCAACCCAGCAGCCAAGGTGATAATCGTCGAGTATGCCGACTTCGACTGCGAGTACTGTAAAGGGTTCAACGACACGATGCACCAGGTGATAGCGAGCGGAGGGACGACCGGGCAAGTCGCGTGGGTCTTCCGCGAATTCCCACTTTCAGAAATCCACCCCAACGCGCTCGCTCACGCTCGCGCGGCCGAGTGCGCCGCACAGACCGCGGGCAACGACGCCTTCTGGCGATTCGAGACCGAACTTTTCAAACAGCAGCCGGTCGACCCCTCCAACTACGGCACTATCGCCAAGGCAGCCGGACTCCCCGCGGACGCATCCTTCGCCACCTGCTACGCTACCGCCTCTACCACTGTCGAGGCGCACGTCCTCGCGGACAGGCAGAACGCACTCTCTATGGGCGCGCAGAGCACGCCCTACTCCCTCCTTATCGTAAACGGTAAACCGCCCGTCAAGATAGACGAAAACGACTACTCGTATGAATTGGTGCGCCAACTCGTCGATCAGGCGCTTAGCAACTAGCGCAAAGGTAACAAGTAATTTCCGGGGCTCCGCAGGCTGACGAGACGAGGACTGAGCGATTTTTCAGCAGAAAAATCGCGTACCCGGAAATTACTTGTTACCTTTGCGCGTTACTCTTCGAGAAGACCTAACCGATAGATATCAAACGAGTGGTCGCCCTCGAACATATCGGAAGGGTTCGGGAGGAAGGTGCGCTCTCGAGAGATCTCCTCAGTCGCATCCTTAATAAGACGATGGAAGACGGCGAAGTCGGCCTGGTGGTCGCGGTAGTTGAGTACATAGCGCCGCAGCTGCGGCGAGCCGTCGGCGTTCTTGGTCTTCTTACACTCATAGACGATAAAACGCCGCACCGGCTTACCGAACAGCACGCTCACCGTGTAGTAGTTGAAGATGGCCTGCAGGACGAAGAGTGACTTGGTGGCGCCGCCCTTGGAAAAAGCCGCAACGAACTTATGATCCACAATGTCGACTGCGCCCTTCTCGACGCGCGACTCTACGACCAAGTCTGAAATCGCCTTCAGCGGGAGCGGGAGCCCCTCCACCTCGACCACTCCGCGCACCTCGACGCCGAGCACCTTATGCCGCGGTGGCTTCGCCAGGTAATAGCCGACAGCACGCAGGTATTCCTGTTCCATCTGCGCGCGCTTCTCCCGCTTGGCGCGGAACGTCTTGGCCTTGCCGAAGTTCAGCTCAAAGTCGGCGACACTGTGCACGTGCTCGAGCCCCTTCTGTATCGACATCTCCTTGGGGACGCCGCTGTAGAAATGCTCGAGTGCTACGTGTCCGGCGCTCCCTATCACCGCCGCGGGTGTCGTCGGCGAGTCATAAACCTCTTCCACATAGCGCGTGTACCACGCGAGCGGATTGCGCAAGAACGCCAGCAACGACGAATGGCTCCAGTGCTTGATGGGCGCTTTTGTCTTCTTCTTCGTGCTGACCTTGCCCTTCTTCATTGTTCAAGTATACCAGTTTGACGAAAGCCAGAAATAAAGTACGCTAGTATCAGACTCACCTGCCGGCAGAATCCTGCCATCTGAAATGACTGACTGAGGAGAACCTTGTGAAAAAAATAATCGTGTTCCTGCGCGAGAACGAAATCGGCCAGACGATGTGGACGGTCTTTCTCTTTTTCGCGCTTCTCACTTCAATCGTGGCACCCTTCGGTCTGCTACAGATGCCTAACGAGGAATTGCGCGCGTACTACGCTCGACATTTGGGCGCGTGGCTCGAGCTCTTCTCTATCCTGACTGTGTCCGCCACAGCGTCGCTTTTTTCCGGCATCGGTCGCTCTTTCTTCATTATCCTCGAGCGCCGCAAGGAAGCAGCCGGGTCGGCCGCTCACAAGAAAAGGCCGCCCCCCATCGACCTGAAGCTCGAGTCGAGATTGATACACGGGCGCGGCGTGCAGAGAGGACGCATCCGTTCGTAAAACACGGGCCGCTCCAGAGGAGCGGCCCGAATCTTTTTAATACGACTTCAAATGCCGTGCTTTGTCGTGGGTGCGGATTTTTTCCAATGCCTTGGCTTCAATCTGGCGGATGCGCTCACGCGTGACGCCGAACTCGCGCCCCACCTCTTCGAGGGTGTGATAGATACCGTCCATCAGCCCGTGACGCATCTCGAGAATCTTACGCTCCTTCGGGCTAAGATCGCTAAGAATAGCGCGCACCTGCTCGCCGAGGATGCGCTCTGAGGATTCCTGTACGGGTGAAGGGATCTTGTCGTCGGGGATGAAGTCGCCCAGGGTCGACTTCTCGTCGTCGTCGCTCCCCACCGGATTCTCGAGCGAGAGCGTGTCCTGGTTAATCTTCTCTATTTGATAAATCTTCTCTGGCTCGACGCCCATCTCTATTGCTATCTCCTCTGCCTGCGGATCGCGGCCGAGCGCCTGTGAGAGGCGGCGGGAGACCTGCTTGTACTTGGCGATGGTCTCGACCATGTGCACGGGGATGCGTATCGTGCGCGACTGGTCGGCGAGCGCACGGGTGATAGCCTGGCGGATCCACCAGGTGGCATAGGTGGAGAACTTATAACCCTTTTTCCAGTCAAATTTGTCTACCGCACGGAACAGGCCAAGGTTCCCTTCTTGAATGAGGTCGAGGAGGGTGAGATCGGGCGAGCGACCGACATACTTCTTGGCGATGGAGACGACGAGACGGAGATTGCTCCGGGCGAGAATATTGCGCGCCTCAGCATCGCTCTTCTCGATGCGCTTGGCGAGCTCGCGCTCCTCAGCGGCGGTCAGGAGTGGGTACTGCCCTATTTCGCGGAGATAGATCTGGATAGAGTCATAGCCGGTGGAGTGACGATCCTTAATATTACGCGTGGCGAGATACTCATCAGCGGCGTCCTCAAGCATACCGCCCTCGAGCACATCGACACCTGCGGTGGCGAAACGCTCATAGAGCGATTCGAGGAAGCTGACATCCTCCTCAACATGCGGAAACGATTTGAGAATCTCGCTGTAGGTGACGTAGCCACGTTCCTTACCCTTCTCGATAAGTGCCTCGGCCGAGAGCGTCTTCTGCGAATTCGCTTTAGCCTTTGCGCCGCGCGTGGCCGGCTTTCCCGACGCTCGACGAAGTCGAGGTCGGGACCCCGACTGCTTTGCACGTCGGGGCTTCTTCGGTGCGACCTTTTTCTTCTTCGCCGGAGCGCGCTTAGGCACCCGCTTCTTGGCGGGCTTCTTCACTACCTTCTTACTTTTTCCAGTAGTCTTGCCCTTCGCGGGCTTCTTCTTTTTAATAGGTTTCTTTGCCATGATTAGAAAATGAGTTGGAGATGGAATATGGAATAGCGACTATTTCCCAAATGTAGCGAGTCGTGCTGATAGTTCCGCACACTGCTTCTGTGCATCTGCGACAAGAGAGACATCCCCCGATGTCTCGGCCCTCCGCAGATCTGCTACTGCTTCCTGATACGCCTCGCGGATAACCGCTTCTTCAAAGGCGCCCAGAAGCTCGTCTACCGTCTCTTCGTTTGGTTGCTCGCCAAAGGTCTGTTCTATAGAGAACAAGACCGATTCTGGGAGTACGTCGGACGGCAGCGCTTTTGCTCCGGTAATTCGACAATACTCTGATTTGACGCGCTCTGCAAGCGGGGTATCGGGATAAGCCTGAATGACGGCGAGGAGGTGTTCGGCGCGCGTCTCGCGCGCCGAACGAGCTGACGCAGACTTCAAGGTCGAACCTTTAGGATCCGGATTCAAGGTTCGACCTTGAATTTGCGCTGACGACTCCCGCGGAGCTCGGGCGATCGACTCGCGGACCGCCTCGCTTGAGAGTCCGAGCGCGCGGGCGGTCGCCTGTATGAAATGTTCACGTTCCATCGGGCTCGGCATCGCGGCGAGGAGTGGGAGCACCACACCTTCGGCGAGCCGTAGGAGCCGATGTGGATCGCGCTCCTGCTCGCCCAGCTCGGCGAGGAAGAATTCGACAATCGGCTTCGCGGCAGTGATACGCTTGGTGAACTCCTTCGCGTCTTCGCTGATCAAGTCAGCCGGGTCCTTACCGCGCGGGAGCGATGCGGCTTTCACTCTGAGGCCTTGTCGGAGCGCGAGTGCCGCCGAGCGCGCCGTTGCCTTTAGCCCTGCCGGATCGGCATCGAGGACGAGCATTAAGTTATCGCTATAGCGCTTCATAAGAGCGAGGTGGTGGTCGGTGAGCGCAGTGCCCGAGAGTGCTATTGCATTACCGAAGCCAGCCTGATGCGCGTGGAGCACGTCGACCTGCCCTTCTACAAGCATCGTAAAGCCGCGCGTACGCACGGCATCCTTAGCGATATCCATCCCGAAGAGGACATCGGACTTGTGGTAGAAGTCGGTCTCGGGACTGTTCAGATACTTCGCTTGTTCGTCAGCAGCGAGCGCCCGGCCAGTGAAGCCGACAACGCGTCCGGCCACGTCACGTATCGGGAACATCAGACGATGACGGAAGCGGTCGTAGTAGGTGCCCGGCTTCCCATCTGCTTCTTTAATAAGTCCGGCGGCGAGGAGCTCTTCGGTCGAGAACCCTTCAGCCGACAGCGCTTCCAAGAGCGCACGCCACGCCTCGGGTGCATAGCCGAGCCGCCACGCGGCAACTGTCTCAAGGGAGATCCCGCGCCCCTTCGCGTAGTCCTCGGCTGGGCTGCCGGAGAGCTTTCCCGCGTACCACTCAGCCGCGCGTGCGAGCAGAGCCCGCAGCCGATCCTTCTTAGATGCCTCCTCGCGATTGCCGCCGCCCGCATACTCAATCACCACTCCCGCCTTCTCGGCGAGCATCTTAAGCGCGCCCTTGAAGTCGACCCCCTCGATCTTCTCGATGAAGGAGAATCCGTCGCCACCCTCGCCGCAGCCGAAGCAGTGCCAGGTCCCGCGCTCGAGGCTCACATGGAAGCTGCTGGTCTTCTCCTTATGGAAGGGACAGAGCCCCACGAGCGAGCGCCCAGCCCGGTGCAGCTTCACATACGGACTCACGATGTCCTGGATAGACAGTCGTTCTTTAATCTGTGCGACGGTATCAGTAGCCATCGCTTTGATTCTACCGTGCTTTGAAACTATCCCCAATGAGTTGATTTTCCCCCGGATTTTGCTATATTAGGAATAGGCGTTTGGAGGGTTCGCCCTCTCACGGCTTCCAAGCTGTAGCCAAACGCTCACAAAGGACCCGCCCCTGGCGGATTTTTTGTTTCAGTCCTCTTCCGGTGTACCGTCGTGCAGAATCCTCGTCATTGTCTCTTCGTTCATCCCCCAGAATGGCACAATGCTCCAAAAATACTTCTGTCCGTTTTCAATCTGCTTTACGATGATTCGTACCCGATTCCTTTTCAAAACTGCAGTGAATTCGTAGTACGTCACTAACTTCAAAATGGTCTCTGTCCTGTTATTCGTTCGGATCCGTTCGAATTTCTTTGTTTCGAGTATTCCCTGCAATGTGTGAGACGACCTCAGTATTTCTGGCGCCAAATGCAGGAGCTTGAATCTCATATACTGATCTCTCTCAAGACGCGCTTTCTCTCTTCGCTTAAACTTGAGATGTTCGAGACCCTGCGCACCAAAAGAAACTTTGTCTTTTAAGAACGGGCAGGCCACGTCGCCAAGCGATTTGTAAAATTCTTCTCCTCTTTCCTTCACTTCTTTAAATTGTTCGTCGGTAAACTCAATCATGATGTGGCTATTGTAGCAAAACGAAAACCGCCCTCACGGGCGGTTTTCGTTTATTGAACAAATCGAATTAGAGTCCTCTCGGAGTACGCGGAGCGAACGAGGTGGTGCGTGACTCGTAGGAGGCCGGTACTGGGCGCTCTGCCTGAAGCTTGGTAATCGCCGCATGCTTCTTGCTGCCGGCGAAGCCGGTGCCCGACGGGATAAGCCGACCGAGGATAACGTTCTCCTTCAAACCGCGGAGACGATCTACCGAGCCGCGAAGCGCGGCGTTGATGAGGATCTTGGTCGTCTGCTCGAAGGACGCAGCCGAGAGGAACGAGCGGCGCGAGAGCGCGCTCTCCTTGATGCCGAGCACAATCTCGTGCGCCTTCGGCGCTATCTTGCCCGATTCATCGGCATCCTTAATCGCCTTGGCAAACTCCCAGTCCTCAACCACATCGCCCACCGAGTAGTCGGTGTCGCCCGCTTCGGTAATCTTCACACGCGAGAACATCTGCTTGACCACGACCTCGAGGTGCTTGCGCGAGACGGGCGCACCCTGGAGCTCGTAGATCTTGGACGCTTCCGTGATGATGTATTCCTGCACCATCGCGCGGCCAGCGTGCTCGAAGAGATCGTCGAGATCGGCGGAGCCATCGGTGAGAATTTGTCCCTTCACCACCGAGGCGCCCTCCTTCACCAGCGGCACGCGCGGATACGGCGCGAGATATTCGTAGGCCGAGCCGTCCTTCTTGCCCTGACCGGCGAGCGGCGCAACGACGATAATCTTCTCGCGTCCTTCCTCCTTAATATCGGTCACGAGACCGTAGCACTTAGAGATGACTGCCGGGTTCTTTGGCGAACGTTTCTCGAAGACTTCTTCCACGCGCGGGAGACCACT